>USNC01000036.1 GCA_900555915.1 uncultured Porphyromonadaceae bacterium
GAGATCGCTCAGTGTCTCGTGGGCTCGGAGATGTGTATAAGAGACAGGCACAATGGCAGGTACTACCTTTCCCATTCAGACAACAACAACCACAAGGAGGGCAACCATATGAAGTATGCGGTGGCTGATTCGCCGCTTGGACCATGGAAAGATATGGGCATATACATGTATCCTACAGGGTTTGAGACCAATCATGGTTCGATAGTCGATTTCAAGGGCAAGTCATACGCGTTCTACCATACTGCAAATCATTCCGGACGTGGAGCATTGCGCTCGGTTTGCTTCGATGAGCTGCAATATAATCCCGACGGTTCGATTCAGGTGGTGAACAACTGGGGAACGCCCCACGGTGGCAGATTACCGTCTGTAGGCAGGACCTCACTGACTGTCGAGGCCGAAGACTATAACGATGGCGGGTATCACTACGCGTATTTCAAAAAACCGGCGTCTGTCAATGACGGCAACAACCGCAAGTATCGCAAAAAGGATAAGGACATGGCGATTTCCACGGAGAATGGCAATACTTATCTCAAAGGCCTCACCAAAGGGGAATGGATACGCTACAGCATCGGTGCTTCTGAAGGAGGCGAATATCAGATAGTGATTTCCGCCCGCTCCAACAAAAAGATTCCGTCGAAACTGCACGTTAGCTCCAACGGACACAACGTCTCGGGCGATGTCAGCATTCCTGCCGGTGGTTGGCAGACGGTGGTCGTCCCCGTCACTCTGCCCTCAGGCGAGCAATATGTGGAGTTACGCATGGATTCAGGGGATATCGATTTCAATAACTTCATCATCAGGAAGAAATAACTATTCCATAATCATACATTTTTCATGAAGAGAATCATCAATCTTTTCTTATTGGCCTTGACTATATTTGTCAGTGCCGGAGCCAAGACGGTATATCCTTTCCGGTTCGCGCCGTCGACCGGGATGGTCAATGAGGTGGAGAAGCCTTTCCGTCAGGAACTCTGTCTTAACGGTTACTGGGACTTCCAGCCGGTCAAGACTCCGTCCGGCTACAAGCAGGGAGCAGGAGTGGCCCCCGAACTTCCGGAACCCTCGGACGAGGTATGGGTTTCTAACACATTGAAAGTTCCATCGCCATGGAACATCAATTCCTATGCCTACCGCAATCTCGAAGGTCCGGACCACCGCAATTATCCTTCCTATCCGAAAGAGTGGGACAATGTGCTCATGGGTTGGCTCAAGAAGACTGTAATAGTGCCCGCGGATTGGGCAGGCGAGGAGATCTCTCTCTCTATTTCGAAGCAGTGGCTGGAGATGCCGTGGTCTATGTCAACGGCAAGGAAGTGGCTCATAATTTCGACTTGTTCCTCCCTTTCTCCTGCAATGTGACTGACATAGTGAAACCCGGCGAGAAAGCAGAGATACTGGTGGGCGTACGCAGCCAGAAGCTTTTTGAAGACAATTCCACGGTAGGCCGCCGCATAATCCCCGCAGGCTCTATGTGGGGATGTCATATCAACGGTATCTGGCAGGATGTATATCTTCTTGCCACTCCCAAGGTGAGCATAAGCGATGTCTACGTCAAGCCTCTTGTCAGCCGGAATTGTCTTGAAATAGAGGTGGAACTCACGAACGCCACCGGAAAGAAGGCTGAAGTGTCCCTTTCCGGCGAAGCCAGAGAATGGATCAACAAGGCCGGCAATGATGTCAACACAGCTCCGGTGCCTGCGTCAGAACTTGGCGAGACCGCGCTTTCCATACCGGCCCGGAAGGTGGCGATACCTTCAGGCGGGAATGTCAAGGTGACTCTGTCGGTGCCGGTTGACGGCAAACTCGACTTCTGGACCCCGGAACAACCGAATCTTTACGGGCTTGTCCTTTCAGTCAACAGCAAGAAGCAGAAAATCGATACTAAATACGAGCGTTTCGGATGGCGTGAATGGACACTCGACGGCGACCAGCAGTGTCTCAACGGCAAACCATATGCTTTGCGCAGCGACTCATGGCATTTCCAGGGAATCCCGCAGATGACGCGCCGATATGCCTGGGCCTGGTTCAAGGCCATCAAGGATATGAACGGCAATGCAGTGCGCCCGCATGCACAGATCTATCCGCGTTTCTATCTTGACATGGCCGACGAGATGGGTATATGCGTGCTTGACGAGACGGCCAACTGGGCATCTGACGGTGGCCCCAAACTTGACTCCGAACTGTTCTGGGAAAACTCTAAGGATCATCTCAGACGCTTTGTAAAGCGCGACCGTAATCATGCTTCCGTGTTCGGATGGTCGATAAGCAATGAGAACAAGCCTGTGATTCTCTACGTCTACAACCGCCCGGACCTTCTGCCGCGTCAGAAGCAGGAATGGGAGGCTTGGCGCGATATCGTGCGCGAGCTTGACCCCACACGCCCCTGGATCTCAGCCGACGGCGAGGATGACGGCGACGGTATCCTCCCTGTCACTGTAGGCCACTACGGCGACCGCAATTCGATGAACAACTGGAAAGCCATCGGTAAACCCTGGGGCATGGGCGAACACTCAATGGCCTATTACGGAACTCCTGAGCAGGCCGCCAAGTATAACGGCGAGCGTGCATACGAG
Organism: uncultured Porphyromonadaceae bacterium; assembly: GCA_900555915.1. Taxonomy (GTDB): domain Bacteria; phylum Bacteroidota; class Bacteroidia; order Bacteroidales; family Muribaculaceae; genus Lepagella. Next base: position 2,574 of record USNC01000036.1, read on the forward strand.
TCGCAGGAAGGCCGGATGGAAGGCATAGCCGACGAATGCTACAATCTGATCAAGGACCAGCGGGAGATGGGTGCCTCGTTCAGCACTATTTTCAATATGGCCTGGTATGGTCTTAAGCCGCTGCCGCTCGGCAAGGCTGATCTCTCTAAAGCTCCCACTGTGGAAGACGATGGTATTTTCTTCGGTGAATATGTGGAAGGAGTTCCCGGCGTGCAGCCGGAACGTGTAGGCCCGTACTGCACTACTTTCAATCCCGGATATGATCCCAACCTTCCGCTCTATGAGGAATGGCCTCTCTTCGCCGCCCTCCGCGCCGCCAACGCTCCCGATGGCCCCGCCTACAGCGAGTGGGCTCAAATCGACAAATCAAAGTATGTGGCTCCCGCTGCGATACCGGCCGAGGCATACAAGGAAGTGGTCTATGTCGGTGCGCCCGGTGCCCGCGTAAAGACCATTCTCGACAATCAGGGCGTGATATGGGCAAAGACTGTCAGGACTCCGGCTTCCGCCCTGCTCATTGTCGACGGTGCGTCTCCGCTGACGGCTGAAGACAAGGCGCTTGTCGTGAAGGCGGCGGCCAAAGGGGCCGACGTCTGGGTGTGGGGTATCACTCCCGAGACTGTAGCGTCGTTTGAAGGTGTGCTTCCCGCCGCACTGAATGTAGAGAATCTTTCACGTTCTTCCTATCTTCCGCAGCAGCGTTCCTGGACACGCGGATTCAACAACAGCGATTTCTACTTCTGCGAACTTCAGAAGGCGGACGCCTCCAGACATTCCCTCTCCGGAGAACTCGTGGAATGCGGAGAAGTGCTTCTTGAAGCATGTCCCACCGATTGGCGCGCCTGGAACAAGCGTGCGGAGGAAATAAAGACAGCGGGAACTCTCCGCAGTGAAAACGAGTGCACGGCAGCTCTTCCGGTCTTCGTGAAGTATCCTTCAAAGGGAAGCGATGTGTATGTAAGCACCATCACGGAATTCGCCAACTCTGAAAAAGGCTTCAACACCCTGGCCACTCTTCTGCACAATGCGGGCGTCAGCTGCAGCAAGCAGGAGATCGACCCCAACGACGTGTTCTTCTTCCGCGACGGCACTGTCGTGCTTCCAGCGTCTTCAAAGGAGAACCTCAGGAAGACTGATGATGGATGGGAACTTGTGTTCCATGCGTTCAGCCCCCGGCCGCTTGACGACCTGCTGATCGAACCGAATGTGCCGAAACTCGAACTTGAGGTGAAATGCAAGAAAGGTGCTCTCAAGGTAGGCGATGTGGAAGTTAAGGCACATCAGGGTGTCAATGAGGCCCGCTTCAAGGAAATACCTCTGAAGCAGGGTTGGAACAAGCTCACTCTTACCATCGGACCTAATGACAGGCACGATTTCTCTGGCTTCTTCAAATGCAACAACAATGCGGAGTTCATGCCGCAGATGAAGGCGTCATATGTAAATCCCGAAACTAAGTAACTCCATATTTCATAACCGATTTTATGAAGATTCAACATTCGATGTGCACCATGCTGTCTTTACTGACAGCATGGTGCATGCACATTTCGGCCGCGACATACCAGCCGTCGTACAAGCTGATAGACACTCCTGACTTCTATAACGAGGATCTGGCTGTAGCCACTTGCAATGTGCTTGACTATGGTATAGACAATACCGGGAAGAAAGACTGCACGGCTGCCGTGCAGCAGCTCCTGGATGCCTGCGGCGGCATGGATGCAACCAACAAACGCGGCGACTACCGGAATCCTTCCGGTGGTGTAGTATATTTCCCCGCAGGCCGCTATCTCTTCAACGGGCAGCTTGTGCTGCCCCGAGGCGTGACAATACGCGGCGACTGGAACAATCCGGATAATAATCCGGTGATCGACGGTACTGTCTTTGTGGTTGACCCCACCAGGGGCAAAGGCGTCACAAGCGTGGCATACGCTTTCATCACCATGCAGCCGACCACGCTTGTGTCGAATATCTCATTCTGGTATCCACAGCAGGATCCCGCTTCAATCAAGAAATATCCTGCCACCATATTGTATGGCCAGAGTGGATACTGGGGCAATGACTATTGCAATGTGCGTCATTGCACTTTTGTCAACAGCTATATCGGAATTCAGTTCAATCCCAACAACGGCGGAGGTTGCCCGAATGTGTTCGACATATACGGCACGCCTCTTTATGAAGGTGTCGAGATGGATTGTCTTGCCGATGTAGGCAGATTTGACGGCATCAGTTTTTCAGCATCCTACTGGGAAAACAGCGGTCTTCCGGAATCGCCCGCGACAGGGCAGATCGACGACTGGTTGTATGAAAATGCCACGGCTATAGCCATGCGGCGCAATGACTGGTCGTACACATGCAATCTGAATGTGCGGGGCTACAAGGTAGGATTTCATGCGGAAGCGTCTCCCGTCGAGGGGCGTCCCAACGGCCACAACTACGGCTTCAATCTCAAGGATTGCCAGACAGGTGTGCTGATCACTTCTTCAAGCGGCTCCGGCATAATGTTTACAAACGTGAACACGCAGGGATGCGCCACCGGTGTCAGACTCTGTGGAGGAGCGGAAGGTCCTGTCCAATTCTATGGGTGCGATATCGATGGAAAAACGGTTGCCGTCGAGATGGATGAGGAGGCCTCCTCTGCATTGATGTTCCAGGATTGCAGGGTGACGGGGCCGACATCGGTCAGGGGCGGACACTTCCAGGCTGTCAACAATACGTTCGGTGCGGATGTGACTGTGGAAGCCAAAGCCCGTTGTCTCTTCACCGATAATAGGTTGACTGGAGGCTCCCTTTGCAATAACTCAATTTTCAAATGTGTCGTCGAGTCCAATACCGGATATGTCTACCCGAAGCTTCCTGCGTTTGATCGCGACAGGATGAGAGTCAGACAGACACTCCCGGCCCGAAAGGCTTTGTATGTGGTGACGGCGAATGAGTTCGGGGCCACGCCGTTCACCGACATCTCTCTTCAGCCTGAATCGCAGGCAGACTGCGCTCCCGCAATTCAGAAAGCTCTTGACTTGGCCGGGGCCGACGGCGGTGGCGTTGTCTATCTGCCGGTAGGCCATTATCCCTGCCGGTCGGTACTGTCTATCCCGGAAGGAGTCGAGCTGAAAGGTTCAGGAGATATCGCCACTGTGCCCAAAAACAATGGTTCGGTTCTTGAAGTGCTTGTCGGCGAGGGCGATGAGGACGGGACTCCCTTCATCTCGATGGCAAAGGGTTCAGGGTTGCGGGGTGTGACCATAAACTATCCGTCGCAGAAGGATCCGTCAGATGTAAAGCCTTATCCCTATTCGGTAAGGGGGAATGCCGATTGCTATGTGGTCAATATCGCTCTGAGGGCATCCTGCAGGGGGCTTGATCTTTTCACTGAAAAATGCGACCGCCATTATGTGGATTATCTCGCAGGACACGCTTTCATGAATGTGGTCCGGATTGGCGGAAACTCCGAAGACGGTGTCTTTGCCAATAGCCAATGTAATTCCATAGCGTATGCATGTGGCGATGAATCAAAATTCGGATGCTGGCCCAACAGCCTTCCGATGGCGGACTATGCCGTGCAGCAGCAGGCGTACTGCCAGAACGAACGGGATCTTGACTTCCTCATTGTCGGCGACTGCACCCGGGAGTTTCTCTACAACAACTTCCTTTTTGGTTGCAACCGGGGCATGTGGTTTATTGCCGACCGAAATGGCGGAGCCGTGGATTGCCGCTCGCTTGGAAATGCTGTAGACGGTGCTGTCCAGACGTTTGTCATAGACGGCATTGCATCAGACCTTGATCTCGTCAACAGCCAGATAGTGGCGCTCGACCACGATCCGGCTGATCAGAAACACCGCCCCGAGATATCCGGCTATACATCCGCATATTTCATCCGAACCGGTGACGGAGTGAAGGGAAAGACAGTGAATTTCTTCTCCAGCAACAACTGGGGTGGTGGCGACTATATGACAGATATAAAGACCGGTACCGTCAATATAGCCATGACCAATATGGCGGCATGTGGTGAGAGATACACCTTCGGAGCCGATGAAGGAGCCGAGATCAGGGTCTTCAACGGTCGTTTCAACAATATGAAGAAGACCCTTGCTTCCGCAGAGGACGCGGCAAGGACGTCGGTGACATCTTCCGTAGTGGAATACAGGACGGGTACGCGCCCGGGCGATCTGGTGTGGAATTTCAATCTTAGTCCGTCGTGGGAATTCGATGATATTTCCGGACTGGCGCAGAGAACGGGCTGGAAGGCTTCGGCTTCCCACAACAACGGCAATGCTTATAAGGCCATCGACGGAGATGATTCGACACGTTGGGATACGGGTGGCGCCCAGACCGACGGTCAGTGGTTTAAGGTGGATTTCAATAAGACCCTCACATTCAATACTGTCATTCTTGATGCCTCGCCAAGTGGCGACAACGACGGACCTGCCGCTTACAGGCTCGAGGTATATGCCGATGGCGTATGGAAAGAAGTGGCTTGCGGAAAGAATACGAGTTCTACCGCTGTGGTCACTTTTCCTGAAGAATCTGCATCGCAGGTGCGCGTAACTCAGACGGGAGCCAAATCCAATTACTGGTCCATCCATGAGTTTTATGTGGCGGATCTTGACATTGCATCTATAGGCAATGTGATGGAGGAAGCAAACGCATTGACGTTTGACGGCAGTCATATCATAGTAAGCCCGGAGTGGACATGCGACTCAGTGCTCGAGATATACGATGCACGTGGAACCCTTGTGTCAACCTCCTGCATCGGGCATGGAGTGGCTGATGTCTCTTGTCTGGCGAAGGGTCTGTATGTGGCAGTGGTGCGTTCGGACTCAGGATCGTCAGCGCTTAAATTCTTGCGTTGACGCTGATCGTCTCTGTTTTTATTGAAGAAATATGAATTTTAAGTGATGATTAATTCTTGAGTTAATGCTTCTGTTAATTTGCTGTTTGTAATTTTGCAATGTAAAATTTCAACAGGCAATTCTATCTCACAAACGCGGTGATTGCACTTTTATATATGGACGCGATGTTTGTATGAATTCAGTTAGATATTTGGATTTATATTAGATAAAGATTGAAACAGGTTAGTTTTAGGTTAAGCAGGATTAATTGAATCAGAAAAACAAGATGTATTATGAACAACAAGGGCTGCGTGAGCAGCCCTTGTTGTTCATAATACTGTTTTGTAGCTAAAGCCGTGTGTATGCAGTATGTATGCGCTATTGGAAAGTATGTACGTGGTATTGGGATATGGGGTCTAAACTATGGATAAAAAAATGAGACCCGGAGCGTGGAGCCGCTACCGAGTCTCTGAAGGCGGGTGGAAGATGGGGCTCGAACCCACGACCTACGGAACCACAATCCGTCGCTCTAACCAACTGAGCTACATCCACCATGTCGCTTCTCAAGGAGATTCCACTAAAGGCTTCGCAAGGTCTCTCCCGAAAAGCACTGCAAAATTACAACTTTTTTTTGAACCTACCAAATTTTTAAGGTAAAAAATTCAAGAAAAAATAGTTGTTTTTCTTAATATGCAGATATTCACTTTTCTATGGTTTTGCAGTTTTTCAGGTGCAGGTCGAAAAAATCGAGTGCGTCTTTCTGGACGCTCCGCGGCATCTCGTGGCCCATGGGAAGAAGACGGGTGACGAGACGGTCGCCTGCGTTCTGGCTTTCCCACACGCCGCGCATTATGGAGTAGCATTCGCGCACGGCATGTGGCTTGAAGAGTTTGTCGGTCTCGCCGTTGACGAGCATCATCGCATTCGGACATGCGAGGGAGGCAATGTGTGGATAGTCGAGATAGTTGCGCACGCCGCCGAGATTGTTGGCATATCCGCCGCGTTCGTGTCGACCGTATTTCCAGTGCATCATGGCGTCGGCGGTCGTCATCCAGCACACAGCCACACTTGCCTTTATCAGCGGTGAAAGCGCCGCAAGCATCCATGATCGGTAGCCTCCCATCGAGAGACCGACGCATCCTATGCGGTCGGCATCCGTGTTTTCGAGCGAAGCAAGGAATTCGGCGGCATAGCAGTCCTCATAGGTCATCCATGCGCTGAGGTTTCTGCCGAGCTGCATCATATTGCCATAGACGCTTGCCAGATGTGTGTTGTCGCTTCCATCCTCGCAGCCGCGTTCGCCCCAAAGAAGGGCGTCGGCGGAAAGAACCGCATATCCGTTGCGGGCAAGATAGTCGCCTACGTATTGACCTTGATAGAGATTGTCGGCCCATGAGTCGCTGTCGGCAAGCACCTCGCCGTCCACTCCGAAGGGGCGCACCATTTTCTCTTTTCCTATTGTGTAGTGCGCGCCATGGTCATGGAGCGCGACTATTGCCGGATGCGGGCCGTCGCCGTCGGGCATAAGGAGGTAAGCCCTTACTCTGGAGTAGCGCGTAAGGTTGAACTCTATCTTGTAGGCGGTATATCCGTCGCGTTTTTCCGAATCTGTCACCACCATGTCGTAAGAGTCGCTTCGGGGCGGCGGGGGCAGCATCTCCTCGGTCATCTTGCCGCGTGCCGTCTCTTTCCAGAGGTTGAAATCGGTTATGTCGCTGTTGCCCCAGGCGAGGGGATATGTCAGTTCAGCCTTCAGACTGTCGAGAAAGAGGGGCATGTCGCGCCTTATCTCAAACTTCTTTTCATCGGCAGGCTGAGTGGCAGACTGTGCAAAAGCAGCATGCGCCATAGAAGCGCATGCTGCAAGTGTAAGGATCATTGTTTTCTTGGTTGTCATGAGTTTTGTAGGCTGTAGGTTTTTAGGCTATAGGTTTTAGGCTATAGGTTTTAGATTTTGAGGTTAGCAGAGGCACAATGCACAATACATAATGCACAATACATCATGCACAATACATAATGCATAATTTTCAATTCCGAAGGAAAGACAAATTCTGTCTCTTATACACATCTGACGCTGCCGACGATCTTACGCGTGTAGATC
>USNC01000037.1 GCA_900555915.1 uncultured Porphyromonadaceae bacterium
GCGAGATAGTAGAGCGCGAAGAGGTCGGCGCGGGCTTCCTCGAGAGTAGATCCGTTTTCCTTCAGCGCGTCGGGGTCAGTGCCCGGTGCCAGCTGTCCGGAGGCGTGTCCGAGGCATTCATGCAGGTCGGTGTGCAGCATGTCGGTCTGGTAGAGGTATTTGTCCATCAGTTCGCGTGTCGGCTTGTCGATGACGAATTCCTCCCTGAAACCGTTGCCCTTGCTTGCCTCGGCGTAAGCCTCGGTGATATTCTCGATAGTCACTGACTTGCTGCCGTGGGCCGCGCGGATCCAGTCGGCGTTGGGGAGATTGATGCCGATTGCAGTGGCGGGATAGGCGTCGCCGGCGAGCATCACGGCGTTTATGGCCTTGGCCGACACTCCTTTCACGTGCGGTTTGCGGTATTTCGGCTCGATCGGGGCGTTGTCTTCAAACCACTGTGCGTTGTCAGAGATGATCTTGGTGCGCTTCGTACTCTCGCGGTTGCGGAAATTGACATAACTTTCCCAGCTGCCGGTCATGCCGAGCGGGTCGTTGTAGCTCTCGATGAAACCGTTGACGAAGTCTACGTCCGAGTCGGTGTCTTCGGCCCAGAGTATTGAGTATTCGTCGAAGAGGCGCAGGTCGCCGGTGATGTAGTAGTCGATCAGTTTGGTGATGTAGGCGCGCTGGGCGTCATTCTCAGCCACTCCCTTGGCTTTGTCGAGCCAGTAGATGATGTTGCGGATGGCTTCGCCGTAGAGTCCGTTGAGGTAATACTTCTCCTCTACGATGTTGCCGGCGGCGTCTTTCACCACTTTCGAGTTGAGACCGTAGGAGATGGGAGTGGGGTCGTCGGCCTTTTTCTTTGATGCGAAGTAGTCTTCCACCTCTTTCTGGGTGACGCCGTCGTAGAGATTCACGCTTGAATTGGCCACCACGTCGCCCGAAGAAGCGTCGAGGCTCACTTTCTTAGGCATGAATGTAGGGTCGAAGATATATCTGGTGATGATGTCGATCTGGTCGGCGCGGTCCTTGTCGTTTCTGGCTCCGACGCAGTGGTTGCAGAGACCTTTCACCTGCTCGGCGAAGAACGCCTCGGAGAATTCAGGTGTGAACTTGTCGTTGCTGTAATGGTGGTGCGGGCCGTTGCCGAACCATACCTGCTTCATGTATTTTTCGAATGCCTTCCAGTCGGCTGAGTTCTTGTCTCCGTCATATTTGCTGTAGATTTTCTCCAGTATGCGGCGCAGTTTGAGATTGTAGCGGCCGTTCTGGTCCCAGATGATGTCGCGTCCCCATTGAGCCGCCTCCGAGAGATAATACAGCATCTCCTTCTGCTGAAGTGTCAGATCGTTGAATCCCGGCACTTCATAGCGTAGCACTTCGATGTCGGCAAACCGGTCTGCCTTGTAGTCGAAATTTGGATTTTCCTTTGCCATTGCTGTGAGCGACCCGAGAAGCAGAGCCCCTCCGGCCATAATCGTTTGAAAATGATTCATATTGCTAAGTCTTTGTTATTCCGATGTATTTCCTTAAGGTCCTTAAAGTCTTTAGGGTTCTTACTCCACGTAGAGCACCAGGCCTTTCAGGTATTCCCCTTCGGGGTGGGAGATGTCGATGGGGTGGTCGGCGGGCTGGGTGAGCTGGTGGAGGATCCGCACCTTGCGTCCGGATTTGGCCGCCGCGCTGAAGACTGCCAGGCGGAAGGCCTCGCGCGTCACCACCTGCGAGCAGGAGAATGTGAAGAGCACGCCCCCCGGTTTGATTTTCTCGAAGGCTTTGGTGTTCAGTTTCCGATAGCCGATGAGCCCGTTTTTCAGCGCGCTGCGGTGTTTGGCGAATGCCGGCGGGTCGAGTATGATGAGGTCATACTCCTTGTCGGGCATGTCGTTAAGGAATTTGAAGGCGTCTACGGCGCATGTGCGGTGGCGCGGGTCGCCGGGAAAGTTCAGTTCTATGTTGGCGTCGGTCAGGGCAGCCGCTTTGGCCGAGGAGTCGACCGAGACCACGCTCCGCGCGCCTCCGCGCATCGCGTAGACCGAGAAACCGCCGGTGTAGCAGAACATGTTGAGCACCTTCCTCCCTTTGGCAAACTTCTCAAGCAGTGAGCGGTTCTCACGCTGGTCGACGAAGAATCCCGTTTTCTGGCCGCGAAGCCAGTCAATGTTGAACTGCAGACCGTTTTCTGTAGCGATATTCCCGTCGTAGCCGCCTACGAGATATTCGTTTTCCGGGTCGAGGTTGGCCTTGTAGGGGAGTGTGGTCTCGCTCTTGTAGTAGACGTTGCGGATCCGGGCGTCGGGCATGTTGGTGAGCGCGTCGGCGATGCGTCTTCTCTCGAAGTGCATTCCGGGGCTGTGGGCCTGCACCACGGCGGTGTCGCCATAGATGTCGATGACGAGTCCGGGCAGGAAGTCGCCCTCTCCATGCACGAGGCGGAAGCAGTCGTTGTCCTCGCGTATCAGACCCAATGTCTGCCGCAGACGGAACGCAGCCTCAAGCCGCTGCTGGAAAAAGTCTTCAGGAAGCTGGCTCGCGCCAAACTCCAGTATGCGCACCGCTATCGACCCGATCTGGAAGTGTCCGATGCCGAGCACGTCTCCACCACTGCTTTTCACTACGGCCAGGTCGCCCTCCTCAAGTCCTTCGGGAAGGCGGGCTATCGCCCCGGAGAACACCCACGGATGATGCCGCAGTATGCTCTCTTCCTTACCTTTTTTCAAAATTATCTCTTTCATCTTTTGTCAAATCTTTTAAAGCCATATAATCCCAAACCCTTCACCCTTAACTTTCACCCTTCTTCAAATGACTCAAATTCCGCCATGGCGGAATTTGAGTCATTTGAAGAAGAACCGCACGATATCCATGCCGTTGGCATAGACGAGCAGCAGTATCAGCAGCGCCATGCCCGTCATCTGGGCTCTTTCCATGAATTTCTCGGAAGGCTGGCGGCGGAATATCACCTCGTAGAGCAGGAAAAGCACGTGGCCGCCGTCAAGAGCCGGGATAGGCAGGATGTTCATGAAGGCGAGAGCCACAGAGAGGAATGCCGCGATGTTCCAGAATGCGATCCAGTCCCAGCTTTCGGGGAAGATGCTGCCGATCGCGCCGAAACCGCCTACCGATTTCGCGCCTTCTTTGGTGAACACCAGTTTCATGCTCTTGGCGTAGGACGACAGACGGTCGACACCCATCTCTATGCCGCGCGGCACGGACGTGAAGATACTGTATTTCTTTTCCTGTGTGGTGAAGAATTTCGAGGGGTTCACTTCAAGTCCGACACCCATCTTGGCGCCGTCGGAGAGTTTCACCGGCAGCGTCACGGTGTCGCCGTGCGCCTCTCCGCGGGTCACGGTCATCCTTATCTCTTTCGAGGGATAATCCTTGAGGGTCTCGAGGAAGTCCATGAGGGCCGGGGTAGGACGTCCGTTGATGGCGATCACCTCGTCGCCTTCCCTCACTCCGGCCTTGGCGGCGCCCTCGCCGGGCATCACCTGCGTGATGCGGGTAGGGATGCGGTAGGTGAAGAAGTTGATGGTGGCCGTGTCGCTCTTCGCTTCCTTGTCGAGATCGAAGATGAGGTTTTCGGGAATGGGTATGACCACGGGCTTTCCGTCGCGTATCACCTTCACTTCCTTTGCCTGCAGCATGTCGAGGCGGTTCTCGCCCGGAAGTCCGTCGAGCGCCTTGCCGTCGGCCTCCACAGGGATATCGCCGTTGTGGAAGCCTGCCTTAAGCGCGGCTTCCGAATACTGCAGACCCATGCGGGCATCTTTCAAAGCCACGTATTTCTCGCCGGTGGCGAAGACTATGCCTGCATATATCAGTATGGCCAGCAGGAAGTTGAAGAGCACTCCGGCTATCATCACCAGCAGACGCTGCCATGCCGGCTTGCTGCGGAATTCCCACTCCTTGGCCGGCTGCTTCATCTGCTCGGTGTCCATCGACTCGTCGATCATGCCCGAGATCTTGCAGTAGCCGCCGAGCGGAATCCAGCCGATACCGTATTCGGTGTCGCCCCAGAATGATTTTTTGCCTGAGGCCGGGGCATTGTTCCCCTCTCCGCCGGTCTGCGCGCACCCGTCATGCCCGGAGAGATTTTTCTGCTTGCCGAAGCCGCCGATATATTTGCCTGGTTTCCATTTGAATATCTCTTTCCAGGGGTCGAAGAAGATATAGAATTTCTCTACGCGGATTCCGAATATCCTGGCGAAGAGAAAATGGCCGAACTCATGGATTATGATGAGGATGGCGAGCGCGAGCACTAACTGCGCGGCCTTGATAAGAAATGTTTCCAATTGATTTGTCAGTCTTTAGTCGGCAGGCGTCGTGTGCGCCTGCTCCGGTTGTGATATGATTGTATGTCTTGATTTTCTGATTATGCGGTCATTATCGTGCCAGGTCGGCGGCGATGGTCTCTGCTATGGCGCGCGCCTCCATGTTGGTGGCCACGAGTGTGTCGAGGTCCGGATTGCCGCTCCATGCCGTCCGCCGCATGGTGAGCTCGGCTATCCTGGGCATGTCGGTGAAGCGTATCCTGTTTTCGAGAAACGCCTGCACCGCTATCTCGTTGGCGGCGTTGAGGATGCACGGCATGGTGCCCCCCTTCGATATGGCCTCGAACGCATATCCGAGCAGCGGGAACTTTTCCATGTCCGGACGCTCGAACGTCAGGTTGGCATAATCTTCGAGTCTCATCGGCCGCACGTCGGTCTCGTAGCGGCAGGGGTAGGAGAGGGCATATGCTATCGGGGTGTGCATGTCGGGAACACCGAGCTGGGCTTTCACGCTGCCGTCGCGGTATTCCACCGCCGAGTGAACTATCGACTGCGGATGCACCACCACCTCGATGTTTTCCGGCTGGCAGTCGAAAAGCCAGCGGGCCTCGATCATCTCGAATCCTTTGTTCATCATCGATGCGGAGTCTATAGTCACCTTTGCCCCCATGTCCCAGTTGGGATGCTTCAGGGCGTCGGCGGGAGTGACGTTTTCAAGCTGCTCCCTGCTCATAAGGCGGAACGGACCGCCGCTTGCTGTGAGGATTATCTTGCGCATCTCATCGCGCCGCTCGCCCACGAGACATTGGAAAATCGCGGAGTGCTCGCTGTCGACAGGCACTATGTCGACTCCATGCTCGCGGCATAGCGATGTGATGAGCTGTCCGGCCACCACGAGGGTCTCCTTGTTGGAGAGCGCGATGGTCTTTCCTGCCTTGATGGCCGATATGGTGGGTATGAGTCCGCTGTAGCCTACCATCGCCGTCACCACGGTGTCGATGCCGGGATGGGCCGCGGCCGCGGCTATCGCGTCGGGTCCGGCGGCAACCTCTATCCCGGTTCCGGCAAGAGCCTCGCAGAGGCTGCCGTAGTGTGTCTCGTCGCCTATCACCACCATGTCGGGGCGGAATTCAAGCGCCTGGCGGGCAAGGAGTTCCCATTGCTGGCGCGCTGTCAGCACTCCCGCGCGGTAGCGGTCAGGATATTTTGCTATGATGTCGAGCGTCTGGGTGCCGATGCTGCCGGTGGATCCCAATACTCCGATGCTTTTCTTTTTGTTCATATGATGAGTTGGATATGTTATGTATTGTCATTGTTTCTTCATCTTCCCATAGGCCGCCCCGACAGTGTGTAAGGTTCGTCGGTGCTTCCCGGTGAATTTCCCTGCAGATATTTGCCGGGCTGGATGGGGGTGCCGTCATACCACATCTCAAGGAAAAAATAGCCCGGGGCCACCGCTCCTCCGGATGCGCCGTGGGCTATGACGGCTCCTCCCTCGATGTGCTGGCCGCGGACCACTGACGGCGTGCCGAGATGCGAGTAGCGCGTTGCAAATCCGTTGTCGTGCTGCATCACGATCGAAGTCCCCCCTTCCGCCGCGTTGCTCTCCACTGCCAGAATGCGGCCGTCGGTGAGAGCGCATACCGGGCTCCCTTTCGAGGTCAGTATCCGTGCCTTCGTGCTGTTGAGTGTCTGTTCGGAGAGCACCGCCCCGTTGCTTACGGGATAGATGCGTAGCTGCTCGCCCGCGATGGGGGCGAGCACCGCCACATTGTATTTCTCGCGCTCCTTGATCTCGCTGATGAATTCCCGCTCTCTTGGCGATGCGGGAAGCAGGGAGTCGGGTGGAAGTTCGTTGGGGGTTGTGGTGGTGGATACGCTGTCGGAGGGAGTGCGGTCTGTGTCGAACACCGTGATGATGTTGGCGAGATACTGGCTGTTGACGCGGTGGACATCGCTGATCGAGTCGATGCGCAGAAGTCCTTTCTCGGCTGCCGTGCGCTCTCCATGTTTCAGATAGCCCGGAAGCAGCGTCTTCAGGGGTGTGGCCATGATGATGAGAACTGCCAGCGCAGTGACTGCCACTGCGGCTGCCAGCGCCGATATCCATACCGTCAACGGCCTGGCGCTGACCGAGACTATGCGTCTCAGCCTTGACTCGTCTTCTATCGTTATGCGGTATTTTTTCAGCGCTTTCATTATCAGTAGTCACATATAGGTATGCGGTATGTGCGGCAAGTGCCGCTCCAAACTGCAAATTTAGCAAAAATTCCGCAATAATTCAACTTTAGGCTTTAGATTTTAGTCTTTAGATTTTAGTCGATAGGCATTAGGCGATAGGTTTTAGGCGATAGGCGTTAGGCGATAGGTTTTAGGCGATAGGCGATAGGCGATAGGCGATAGGTTTTAGGCGATAGGCGTTAGGCGATAGGCATTAGGCGATAGGTTTTAGGCGATAGGCATTAGGCAATAGGTTTTAGGTATTGGATTTTAGGCAGTGGGCTTTTGCTTTGGGAGTTTGGTCTAACGCCTATAGTCTAACGCCTATAGTCTAACGCCTAACGCCTAACGCCTAAAATCTAACGCCTAACGCCTAACCATTGTTACAACGATGTGAAATTTCCGTTACAGACGAACCAACACCGTCACCCCGCGTTTTACTATCAAAACAATCTTTAAGATTATTTAAAGATATTAATCAATCATAAAAAAACACAAGACCACTATGAAAACACGTATCAAATCATTCATTCCGGCCATTTGCGCAGGCGCATTCCTGCTTCCGGCCGCTGCCAACGCTCAAGACGTAGTCGTAACAGAAGAGGCTGCAACGGTCACCGAGTTCAACTGCGGCAATACTGACCGCTACTATTCAAGCTGGCGCGACAATTGGTTTATCCAGATTGGTGCGGGCGTCAACCAGCCGGTGGTGGAACGGGGCTTAGGCTTTGTCAACGGCAACAAGGTAGTCAACAAAAAGATCATTACTCCTGAATACAACTTCGGCGTGGGCCGCTGGATCTCTCCCTACTTCGCTTTCCGCCTCAACGCTCTCGGCGGCGTGCTCCACTGGGACAATCCCTCGGCTCCCGGACTCAACAACGGATGGACTCGCGCGAATCATGTCAACCTCAATCTTGAGTTCATGTGGGATATGTGCAACTCTATCGGAGGCGTGAATCCCGACCGAGTATTCAGCGTGATTCCTTTCGTAGGTCTCGGAGGAGACTTCATGTGGAATATGAAGGGGAAAAGCGGCGGAGCACCCGCGGCCACCAATATCCTCAACAGCAAGGACGAGGCCTGGAAACGCTCATGGGCACTTCCGGTATCGGCCGGTATCCAGTTCCGTCTGAGACTCTGCGAATATGTCGACTTCTTCGCTGAGGCACGCGCTTCATTCTACGGCGACAACTGGAACGGATGCGCCTACGGAGAGGCTGTCGACGCCAATGTGTCGGCCATCGGAGGCTTCAACTTCAACATCGGCGGACGCGGATGGAACACTTACAATGAATGTGTGAGCGCTTCCGAAATAGCCGCTCTCAACGGACAGGTCAACAATCTCCGCGCCGAACTCCTCGAAGCCAACCAGGCTCTCGCCGCAGCTCTCGAAAATCCGCGCACCGTCACCGAGAAGGTATATGTGGAAGGTCCCGACCAGCCTCTCATGGCTACCGTACGCTTCAAGATCAACTCAAGCGTGATCGAACCCCAGGAAGAGGTGAATGTCTACAACATGGCCCAGTATCTGAAGGAGAATCCTGAAGTGAGCATCACTGTAGCGGGATATGCCGACAAGGACACCGGAACAGCCGAATACAACCAGGGCCTCTCGCAGCGTCGCGCCAAAGCTGTAGCCGACAGCCTCGTGAAGACCTACGGCATCGCATCCGACCGCATCAGCGTCGCAGCCGAGGGAAGCGCAACTCAGCCTTATCCCGACAACAACGACTGGAACCGTATCGTGATGTTCGTCAACAAATGATCTGAAACCTTGATGATATTCTGACTTGGAAGCCCCGGACTCTGTCGCGGGGCTTCCGCTTGTCTGTGCCTGTGTCCCCGGGTGTAACCGCCCAGGGAGCACAGTGCAGTGAAGCTATATATGTTTTACAACATATTTCGGGCTTCTTGTGGAAATATTCCAAAAATATTCTCAAAAATCTTTGGTGGAATGGTAAAAACGATTTATATTTGCAAGTGAAAACTCAAGTCTCCTGTTTATGGCTTGGGTAAAACCAACTTTAATATTAAAAATAAACCCAATATCTAAACCCAAAACTCATTGGATATGAATATTAATGAAATCATGGCCAATCTTGAGGCCAAGCACCCCGGTGAGAAAGAATTCCTCCAGGCTGTCAAAGAAGTTCTCATCTCTGTCGAAGATGTCTAC
This sequence comes from uncultured Porphyromonadaceae bacterium, assembly GCA_900555915.1. Classification (GTDB taxonomy): domain Bacteria; phylum Bacteroidota; class Bacteroidia; order Bacteroidales; family Muribaculaceae; genus Lepagella. Next base: position 8,659 of record USNC01000037.1, read on the forward strand.
AACCAGCACCCGGAATATGAGAAAGCCCGCATCATCGAACGCATGGTGGAGCCCGACCGTATCTTCACTTTCCGTGTGACTTGGGTCGACGACAAAGGCGAAGTGCAGAACAACATCGGCTACCGCGTGCAGTTCAACAACGCTATCGGCCCCTACAAGGGCGGTATCCGTTTCCATGCGAGTGTGAATCTTTCGATTCTTAAGTTCCTCGGCTTCGAGCAGACTTTCAAGAATGCGCTCACTACTCTTCCGATGGGTGGAGGCAAGGGTGGCTCCGATTTCTCGCCCCGTGGAAAGAGCGACGCGGAAATCATGCGTTTCTGTCAGGCTTTCGTGATGGAACTCTGGCAGAATCTCGGTCCTGACCGCGACGTGCCCGCAGGTGACATCGGCGTTGGCGGACGCGAGGTCGGCTACATGTATGGCATGTATAAGAAACTCGCCCGCGAGAACACCGGCACTTTCACCGGCAAGGGCCTGAGCTTCGGCGGAAGCCGTCTGCGTCCGGAGGCTACCGGCTTCGGTGCCATCTACTTTGTGCAGAACGTGCTCAAGAAAGTGTGGAACGAGGACCTCTCCGGCAAGACCGTCGCCATATCCGGATTCGGCAATGTGGCATGGGGCGCAGCCAAGAAGGCAACTTCTCTCGGCGCCAAGGTAGTGACTCTGTCCGGTCCTGACGGATATATCTACGATCCCGCCGGTCTCGACGAGGAGAAGATAGAATATATGCTCGAACCTGTCTCTTATACACATCTCCGAGCCCACGAGACACTGAGCGATCTCG
>USNC01000038.1 GCA_900555915.1 uncultured Porphyromonadaceae bacterium
CGCGTAAGATCGTCGGCAGCGTCAGATGTGTATAAGAGACAGAAGTAAAAGGAGTGAATGGAAGAATAGAAGATTTATAAATTTTAACCTAACTAACGAACTGATGCATACCGAAAGAAAGAATCTGCATCGCCGTTCATCAGCACCCATGAAAGCTCTGCTGATACTGGCGTTTTTCTTGTGCGGCTTCGCTTCTCAAGCTGCCATCGTGAAAGGTACGGTGACCGATGAATCCGGCGAACCCCTGATCGGGGCCACTGTCATGGTGGCCGGATCAAACAGCGGCATAGCAACCGACATCGACGGCAACTTCCAGATTGATGTGGAAAAAGGAAAGACACTCCGCGTGTCGTATGTGGGCTACATCTCGCAGGATGTGAAAGTATCCTCCGACCGCCTGAAAATTGTAATGAAAGAAGACAACGCGCTTCTCGAGGAAGTTGTTGTGGTGGGCTACGGCACCATGAAACGCAAGGACCTCACCGGTTCAATCACCACCGTCAACTCCAAAGACCTCAACGTTGGCGCCTACACCGACCCCGGCCAGCTGCTTCAGGGTAAGGTCCCGGGCCTCGTCGTGGTCCAGAACTCCGACCCCAACGGCGGTGTCAACTCCCTCACCCTCCGCGGCGCCTCGACGCTCCGCAACGATGCGATGGGGCCGCTCTATGTGGTAGACGGAATTCCCGGCGTGAACCTCAACCTTATCCCGCCGAGCGAGATCGAGAGCATCGACGTGCTTCGCGATGCCTCCGCAACCGCCATCTACGGTTCGAAGGCTGCAAACGGTGTCATCATCGTCACTACAAAACGCGGTCAGGAAGGTCCGGCTCGTGTGACATACTCGGGCTATGTGTCGTGGGAGAAAATCGCCAACGACCACAAGATGATGACCGCCGACCAGCTCCGCGCCTACGCGGAGGAAAACGGTATCAATCTCATAAACGACCACGGTGCTGACACAGACTGGGCCAAGGAGACCCAGCGAACCGGTTTCGCCACAAGCCATGACGTATCTATCTCCGGCGGCAACAAGTCGACCAACTACATGGCATCGGTCAACTACACCAAGCGCGACGGTATCATCAAAGGCGTGGGCAACAATCTTTTCACCGCACGCGCATATGTCGAGACCAAGACACTGAAAGATCGCCTGACACTCGCGGTCGGTGTCAACGGCAACGTACGCAACGAATGGGGAGTGCCGCGAGAGATACAGGGCAGTTCCGTATATGAAAGTATGTACTACTATTCCCCGCTCGTTCCCGTGAAGAACGAAGACGGCACATGGTACAGCGACAAAACCATATCCCAGAACTTCAATCCTCTCTCCCTTGTGTATGAAAACCGCTCTATGGCTACCTTCAAGCGCTTCCAGACCACCGGCAAGGCAAGCCTGAAGATAATCGACGGCCTCACACTCAACGGCAACTTCTCCTACTCGCTGCAGAACTACCAATACAAAGCATACACATCAACTCAGTCGCAAAACAACACCCGCCACGGCGAAGCCGAGCGAAAGGTGACCGACGACTGGACAAAACTGATGGAAATCTACGCCAACTACGACAAGGAATTCGGCGAGAACCACAAACTTGCCGTCATGCTCGGCTACTCATGGGAGGAAAGCAAGAACGGCGACGGATTCGGTGCTAAAGGATATAATTTCTACGATGACAAACTGGGATGGTACGACATAGGCATGGCCAACTCTTGGGATGCGGATCCGGTCTACGGTTGCCTGCAGAGCCATGTGAAAATGATATCTTTCTACGGACGTGTCAACTACTCGCTGATGTCGAAATATCTGTTCCAGGCGGCCCTGCGCCGCGACGGTTCGTCGGCGTTCGGCGCCAACAACCGCTGGGCCACTTTCCCCTCGGCATCAGTGGCATGGCGCCTCTCGGAAGAGAATTTCCTGAAAAATGTAAACTGGCTCAGCGACCTCAAGCTCCGCGTCGGCTGGGGACAGAGCGGCAACTCGGGTGGTTTCGACGTCTACACCTCGCGGTTCTATTATGAGGCTGCGAAGCGTTTTGACTATGTGGATCCCGTCACAGGCACTGTCACTTCCTACAAAGGGCTGACTGCGGGACGAAACATGAACCCCGACCTGAAATGGGAGACAACGACCATGCTCAATCTCGGTATCGACTTCTCATTCCTCAACGGACGTCTGGGCGGTACGATCGAATACTACAACAAGGATACAAAAGACATGATTTGGGACTATCCCGTATCCACAGCTGTGTATCCGGTGAACGTACTCACTGCAAACGTGGGCAAGATGCGCAACCGCGGCGTCGAACTCATGATTCAGGCTTATCCGGTGCAGACACGCGATTTCACATGGAGCACTTCGCTCAACTTCTCCCACAATGACAACAAGGTGATAAGTGTGTCGAACTCTGAGTTCAACGCCGGTGTGCTCAACCGCTACGACCCGCATCTGCCGGGCCTCTCGCAGGGTTGCAACACACAGCGAATCGTGGAGGGCAAGCCTATCGGCAGTTTCTATCTCTGGGACTGGGCCGGATACAACGACCAGGGTATCTCAACCTTCTATCGGTACGACGGCCAGGGCAACCACATACTTGACGCCGACGGCAATCCCGAGACCACCATGCAGCCCGGCGAGGACGACCGAATCTACATGGGCAACGCCCAGCCGAAACTCACCATGGGCTGGGACAACCGCCTGAGCTGGAAAAACTGGGACCTCAATCTCTTCTTCACCGGAGTATTCGGCCAGAAGATCTTCAACGAACCTCACGCATATTTCTCATACGTAGGCTCTATCTCGCAGGGTAAGAATGTGATGGCATCCGTGATGGAAGACCAGCTTCCGACCGACGGCCTTGCCCACTATCCCTCGCAGCGATATCTGGAGAACGGCAGTTACTTCAAACTCTCCACCGTGACTCTCGGATATACATTCCGCGACTGCTTCAACGGCTGGCTCAACGACCTGCGCCTCTACGTGAGCGCCAACAACGTGTTCACTATCACAAACTATACAGGACGTGACCCCGAGATTAACCTCGGCGGTGAGATGCCCGGCCACGACACACGCAACGACCACTATCCGCGCGCACGCCAGATCCTCGTAGGCGCAACCATCAATTTCTAATTTGTCCCGCCTAAAATATAGAAAAATGAAATCATATATAAAGTCAATATTCGCTGTCGGTATGCTTGCAGGGCTCGCGTCCTGCACCGACCTTGACACGGATCTCAATGCAAGATACGAGACTCTGCCCGACAATCCCATCGCTGTCGAGGGCGAGTTCAACGCATGCTACAAATACCTTCACGGCTGGTTCGGCCGCGACTTCAACGAGGGCGTAGTGCTTCAGGGTGACGAAGTGATGGGCTGCTGCTTCGGAGTGGGCAACTACTTCGACGATGGCCGATACCTCGACGCCTCTATCCATTCGCTCCATCTCGACAACTGGCGCACGCGTGTCATAGAGGGATGCTTATCCGGTGTCTCATATACCAACACCAAGATTCTCGCTTACGGCGGTGAAGAAATGAAAGACCCCATCGTGGCTCCGCTCCGTGCCATCCGTGCTTTCTATACTTTCTGGATGATGGAACTCTACGGCGACGCTCCTATCATGAAGCGCCCGCTTGAGGACGGCGAGGCGATCGCCCGTTCTCCCCGCGCTGAAGTGGCCCAGTGGCTCGCTGACGAACTTGAGGAAATCCTCGCTCAGGACGGCGCCCTCAGCAAGGCCAACGATGCCTCCACCTACGGCAAACCCAACTACTGGATGGCCGCCGCCCTTCTCGCCAAGATCTATCTCAACTGGGGCGTCTATACCAACGATATCACAACCGTGACCGCAGATACTCCCAATCCCAAACTTCAGGACTGTGTGAAATGGTGTGACGAGATCATCGGATCAGGTCTCTTTGAGGTAGGACAGGGCTACCGCAAAAAATTCTTCCCCGACAACGGAGTGCAGATAAAGGACTTCATCTATGCCTTCGACGTGGATCCCTCCTCAAAGCCTGACGGCACCACTACCTGGTACCGCTGGTTCGGATTCAAGAAAGACGGCCTCTGCTTCCCCTACTTCCTCGGATGGAAGAATGAGAAGTCGGTGGCCGGACAGACCGTACTCACGAAGGAGGCCGTGGCCCGCTTCAACCTCCCGGGCGACGAGCGCAACGAAATGGTGCTTCAGGGTCCGCAGTATGCTTTCGACGCCAACTACAACAAGACTGACAAGCCTGTATACATCTACACCGTGCCGGGCAACGAAAAGACCCTCGTAGGCCAGCTCAATTATAAGGTGGACTTCGATTTCGACGACGGCAAGATCTACTCCCTCGGCGACGAGGCTCTTCCGAAGGCCAACAAGACAAATATCGAAAAAGGTATCGCGCTGGGCAATATCCAGAAGGGCGCGCGCCTCTTCAAGTATCCCCCGAGAGAGGAGGACTATACTCTCTGGAACCGCGAGCAGGCCAACGACTATCCTATCTTCCGCCTCGCCGACATCCTGCTTATGAAGGCCGAGTGTATCATGCGCGGTGCCAACGGCAACGGCGCGACTGTAGCTGAACTCGTCAACGTGGTGCGCCGCTGCTCCAACGCTCCCGAAGTGTCGGGCAACTTCACAATGCAGGACCTTATGGACGAGCGTAGCCGCGAATTGATTCTCGAACCCTGGCGTCGCAACGACCTTATCCGCTGCGGTATGTTTGAGAACGACTGGGGCGAGAAAAACCGCTACAAAGAGTGGGAAGACGAGGAACACACTCAGTTCCACTGGGTGGAGCGCGAGGGTGTGAAGGATCCCAACCGCCGACTCATGCCTATCCACCGCGGTATCCTCGAGACCAACCTCAACTGGAAGCAGAATCCCGGATACCAGGGCCTTTGAGAAATGCACAATGCATAATTGCTTCGCGCTTCTGAATTTAAATATTGCCTATATCGGAGTCCTTAAGGACCTTAAAGTCCTTAAAGTCCTTAAAGACCCTAAAGACCTTAAGGACTCCGCAAAAACTCAATATCACACAAATCCAACTAAAGTTTACATGAAGATCAATTACATGAAACGCAGCATGATGCTGCTTGGCGCAGCCGCCGTCGTAGCAGCTGCATCGGCCGACTACCGCGACGTGACCGGCCTCTATATGAAGAACCCGGCGTTCCTCCCCGGATGGCAGGGCGCGCTGACCGCTACCGCCGACGGCGTAGGTGAGGTCTACAACGGCGCTGCCAACCTCTATCAGGTGCTCCGCGACATGCCCGCAGGCGAATACGTGCTCACTGCCGACGCTTTCTACCGCTGCGGCACCAACGACTACGCCAAGGAGAACATGAAGGACGGCGCCAACCACTTCGCTTCTCTTTATCTCGGCACTGCGTAAACAACTGTGAAGGGTCTCTTCGACGGCCGCGACGCTGCTCCCAACAGCACCGGCGAGGCTGCCACTGCATTTGCAGCAGGCGAATACAAGAACGAGGTTAAGTTCACTCACGCTGGCGGCGACCTCGTGCTCGGTATCCGCAACATGGGCGGCTACAACGACGAATGGCTCTGCTTCGACAACTTCCAGCTCAAATCAGGCGACGCTGACTACACTGAGAAGATCGTCAACGCAAACTTCGACAATGGCATCGACGTGAAGGCTGCTTGCTGGAATCTCGTGAACTCTGCAGGTAGCGAGAAGACTCCCGACGTAAACAAAGGCGGCGGCGTATATCGCAAGACCAACGCTTCTCCCTACAACTTCGGCCAGCAGGTTGAACTCCCCGCAGGCAAATACCGTTTCAGCGCCATCACTTTCCTCCGCTATGGCGGCGCCGGCAACTACGACGGCAAGATCATCGATTGCAAAGGCCAGTGGGGTCTCAAAGACGTGGAACTTTCCCCGAAGCAGTGGTATGAGCAGAACCTCTACAAAAACGATGACTTCGTGGCAAACGCATATCTCTACGCTTCTTTCGAAGCTGATAAGCCGACCAGCCTCATGACTTCTGTTGATATGCTTGAGGAAAACGTGGTTATCACCCGCGTCAAAGGTCCTTGGGAGATCTGCGCAGGCGACTACGCAAACATGCCTGAAAACGAAACCCGCGGCACAGCCGAAGGCACTGAAATCGTGCCTGAATATGCAGTGCGCAACGTTGTTCCTAACTGGTGCGACTCCGGTATGGAGCGTGAATCTGCAGCTGCTTTCGTAGCTGATCCCGAAAAGTGGCGTCAGTATGTAGAATTCGAGGTTACCGAACCCTGCAAGGTATGGGTAGGTCTCGGCAAGGACGAGAACAGCCCCGCACAGTACTGGAACCCGTTTGCCGACTTCAAGCTTGAGGTGCTCACCGCCGGCACCTCTGTAGAAGGCATCGAGTCAGCAGCCACTGAAGTTCCCGAATACTACACTCTTCAGGGCGTACGTGTGGCCAACCCGACAGAAGGTATCTTCATCGTCCGCGAAGGCAACAAGGTAAGCAAGAAGGTGATCCGCTGATCACTCCCGACCACATAAAAAAAGCGCAGCCTCCACCGGGGACTGCGCCTTTTTTTTAGTGTTGTTTGCCGTTACTTTTCCAGCAGACGCACCAGCGTCTCCATGCCCTTGGTGGCGGGCTCCGGAATCACCGTGAGGTTCGGGATGTCGGGTGTGGCGGCGGGATGCGGATCAATGTAGTAGACCGGCACACCCTGGCGCACATAATATAGCAGTCCGGCCGCAGGATAGACGGCAAGGCTTGTGCCGATGACCACGAATATATCGGCTTCCTCCACCAGGTCGATGGCCTTCTCCATATTGGGGACATCCTCCTGGAAAAACACGATATGGGGCCGCATGGGGTCGCCGTTCTTGCCGCGGGTCTCAGGTGAGGTCTCCAGATTGTCAGGAGTCAGCGACTCCACGTATTCCGGATGCGTGATGGAGCGTATCTTCATCAGTTCGCCGTGTAGATGCAGCACATTGTTCGATCCGGCGCGTTCGTGGAGGTCATCCACATTCTGCGTGATGACATAGACATCATAGTCCTTCTCCAGTTCCACAAGGGCACGGTGGGCCGCATTGGGCTGCGCCTTCAGCAGGTCGCGGCGCCGTTGGTTGTAGAACTCATGCACGAGCTCCGGGTTGCGGCGGAATCCGTCGGCCGAAGCCACGTCCATCACCGGATAGTTCTCCCACAGACCTCCCGCATCGCGAAACGTCTTTATACCCGACTCAGCGCTTATGCCCGCGCCGGTACTGATTACCAGTTTCTTCTTCATCATCATAAGTTTAAAAGTTTAAAAGTTTAAAAGTTTAGGCCTTTTGAGGATACTATTGAGAGAGTTTTGAAATATATGACTGACGCAAAGCTGTCAGCAATCGGGAAACTTCGAAAAACAAAGGTTTGACAGCTTGAAATTTCTCGTCAGATATATATTCGAGATCATAGCAAGTCTGCAACTGGCAATAGGCCTCTAAAAGAGAACCGTAAGCGATTTCCACAAAATGTATTTTTTCTCTTACGGACATTCGTCTACAACCTTCGGCCAGATTTGAAGTAATCGATGTTATAGACCGCTGTATCTGCTGGCCCAAGGCAAACCTTTCAATGGAAGGAAGCATCCGTACAATCCTATATACTTCCACCACCAATGACCTCGACTTCTGATAAGCTGTCAATTTTTCAAAAGAAAAGAAATCCATGGCAAATAAACTAAACTTCTAAACTCCTAAACTCCTAAACTTCTGAATTTGCCCCACGAGGCAAATTCAGATCATTTCTCTCGCATGAATATCTGAATCGGAGTTCCGTTGAAGTCCCACTTGGCGCGTATCTTGTTTTCAAGGAAACGGCGGTAGGGCTCCTTCACCCACTGCGGCAGATTGCAGAAGAACACGAATGTCGGGATGATGGAATCCTTCAGCATGGTGACGTATTTGATCTTCACAAACTTGCCCTTGTTGCTTGGCGGCGGCGTGATGGCGATCTCCTCGAGCATATAGGTGTTGAGCTGCGAGGTCGGTATCATTCGCCGGCGGTTCTCATACACCTTCGCAGCCGTCTCAAGCACATTGTAGATGCGCTGCTTCGTGAGTGCCGATGTGAAGATGATGGGGAAGTCGGTGAAAGGCGCGAACTTCGTGCGGATAGCGGTCTCGAAACGCTTCTGGGCCTCCAGACTGCGGTCTTCGGCTATATCCCACTTGTTGACACACACCACGAGTCCCTTCCTGTTTTTCTGTATCAGGGAGAAGATGTTGGCGTCCTGGCCCTCTATGCCTCGTGTGGCGTCGATCATCAGGATGCAGACGTCGGAAGCCTCGATGGCCCGGATGGAGCGGATCACGGAGTAATACTCTATGTCTTCGTTCACCTTCTGCTTCTTGCGGATACCGGCGGTGTCTACGAGATAGAAGTCGAATCCGAACTTGTTGTAGCGGTGATATATCGAATCGCGTGTCGTGCCTGCGATGTCGGTCACGATATGGCGCTCCTCGCCGATGAAGGCATTGATAAGCGAAGACTTGCCGGCGTTCGGACGACCCACGATGGCGAATTTCGCTATGTCTTCCTCGGCATCGTCGTTGTCGGGAGTGTCGGGAAAATCCTTTATCACCTCGTCGAGCAGTTCGCCTGTGCCGGATCCGTTGGCCGACGACACCTCAAACGGGTCGCCGAGACCGAGGGAATAGAATTCCGGAACTATATAGCGCGATTCGCTCTTGTCTTCCTTGTTGGCCACAAGGATGACCGGCTTCTTACTGCGGCGAAGTATCGCCGCCACCTTGTCGTCAAGGTCGGTGACGCCTACCGATGAGTCTACCACGAAAAGAATCACATCCGCCTCCTCGATGGCGATATGCACCTGCTTGTTGATCTCCTCCTCAAACACGTCGTCTGAGTTCACGACCCAGCCTCCGGTGTCTACTATCGAGAATTCCTGACCTTCCCAGTCCACCTTGCCATACTGTCGGTCGCGGGTGGTGCCCGAAGTGTCGTCTACGATTGCGGCCCTTGTCTGCGTCAAACGGTTGAAAAGCGTGGATTTGCCCACGTTCGGCCGCCCTACTATTGCTACTAATTTTCCCATCTTTTTTCAATGCATAATTCATAATGCATAATGCATAATCCAGTTCGCATGCGTTATTCTTAATACATAATTCTTAATGAGCAACGCATAATCTTTGAT
>USNC01000039.1 GCA_900555915.1 uncultured Porphyromonadaceae bacterium
GGGCAAGACAAGGGCCGAAGGCCCGAAGTCGCAGCCCGGGGCAAACACTACCCAATCATTAATAACCTTCAGGTTTCGCCCGCGAAACTTGAATAAAATAAATCTAAGTTTATAATTCACTTTTGCTGTAACTGTATTCTGTTGATTCCTTTTTATCATCTATAGTTTTTGAGTACCTTTGCCGGAAAATTCGAAACAAAACAACAGTAATGACAAAAAGAATTTATCTGATATTCGCATCCTTGATGCTGATTGGATCAACTCCTTGCATCATGGCGAAAAAGTCGGCCAAACAATATTTAAACCCTTCGGCTGAAAAATCAACACAAGACTCAATTACAGTATCCGGCCGCTTCTGCAACATATCCGAGGGGATGCTCCGACAAAAAGAGTCCACCGTAAGAGTTGCTGCAAAAAACGTAGATGGATATGACTTATCTTATCATCGCAGTTATAATGGAGCCTGGCTAAGCACATTCACTCCAATCAAACTCGACTCTGACAGTGTCTTCATCCTGAAAATGCCTAACGAAGGAATTGAGAGGATGATGGTTATAGCAAACGACCCCAATCGGAAATTGCCTGATGCATATAAATCGTTCTATGTTATGCCCGGTGTTACCGAAGTGTCTATTGATCCTTTAGCCGACAATAAAGTTATCGTGTCTGCGCCGTCAAGAAATAAATCAGACGGCAACGCCGCAGATATTGATGACAATATCTATGACCTATGGTACTCTCTGGCTACAGGAGGAAAAGACCAGTTCAGCATTTATTCAGACACCGTTCCGGCTTCAGTATCCGCGAAACTCGCTGCCTTGACCGACAGTCTACTAAACCAATATGACGGAATGAGCGCGGAGATAGCGAATGCGGCACGACGCGATTCCGGACTATGCGCGCTAATGGTCTTCCAATCATGCTATAACAAAGCAAGACGTAAAAACAAACATCTTATATGGGAAAAAGAACTTGCCCGCATGAGAGATGAAATTGACCTTAACAATCCTGAAAATGCACGCTCTCCATATTTTGATGATATAATGCAGAATTTCTTTTTTCATGACTGCAATCCCAAGAGAATCTCTCCTGATTCACTATTACAGCTCAGATGCGAACATATCCTTACCACTCTTAGCGGTAAAGCTGCGGAAGCGGCCTTAGGACTTCTACTGTATAAAGATGGTGACAACAACACGTTTAGCCCGAGTGCTCAATTCCTTACAGATAAATTCAAATCTCTTTTCCCGAATAGTGGCCTTATACCATTCCTTGATGAAAAATTGGAAGCGAATTTAGCATTCAACGCCCCGAAGACTTCTGAGGAAATAGTATTTCTTGATAATTCATCGCTTAAAACATTAGACCAACTATTTGCCTCTTACAGTGGAAAAACCGTCCTTATTGATATATGGGCTACATGGTGCGGACCATGCCGCAAAAGTTTTGAGCATGTAAAACCTCTTCAGGAGTATGCAGCCGAAAACGACATACAACTTCTATATATTTCCGTTGATGAGCAGGAAGGCATTGGAGACAAATGGAAAAAGATGGTGACTTATTACGACCTCAAAGGCCATCATGTAATGATTAATTCCGATGTGAAACAAGAAGTCTACTCCACATTCGGAAACTCAGACCGGATACTCTCCATACCGTGCTATGCCGTAATAGACCGGAATGGAAATCTCTCCCTGCTTGGTTCCGATCTTGCGGAAAGCACTGATATCACTCAACTTCGCAAACTCCTCGACAATATAAAATGACAAGTGTCACAATCCTAAAAACATCTGACCAAGAAACTGTCTATGCGGGCATAAGGGAAAACAAGGATGGCTATACATGCGAGCCGGGAAGAGTGCGGCGCAAAGGTGGAGGTCGCAAGAGAAAACTCGACCAACGTCAGACCCCGACCGGAACGAGTAGCTGACGCGGAGCCCGGCATTTCCGGATACATATCCACGACTGGAACGGCAACGACTCCACTTACCGGAAATTCAGACTCTCGGATGTCAGGCTGCACACACGCGATATAATCGACAACGCAGAGGTCCGCTCCGGCCTGCGTACGGAAATCACATATCCCCACCCCACCGGAGGAGACACCGGAGCCATCGATCCTGCCGCTGTCAGGATTCTTGACAACAGGGCTGACGCCTCGGGCGCCATTCAGGTCGATATCCCGAAAGGCGACTGGCGCATCATCCGCTTCGGCTATGTGCCTACCGGCGCGCGGACCAAACACGGACGCCGCAACCTGCTCGGACCGGAAGCGGACGTGATGTCGGCCGAGGCAGCCCGTACTCATTACCACCATTATTTCCGCCCGATCCTCGACACTCTTTCCCTGGCCGGAACTCCGCCGACCGGAATGTGCATGGACAGCCACGAGGCAGGCATACAGAACTGGACCAAAGGATTCGAGACAATATTCCTCCGCCGCAACGGCTACGACCTCACTCCCTGGCTCCCGGCCCTCGCGGGATACATAGTAGGGAGCCGGGATGACTCCGAGCGTGTGCTCTCCGACTTCCGCAAGACTGTCAGCGCCACCATATCCTCCGAATACTACGGCACCCTCTCCGACCTCTGCAGGCAGGATTCGGTAGACTACACTTCGCAGGCGATGCTCAACATTCTGACCGACAACATCGCATTCCGCGGCCATGCCACAAAACCGCAGGGCGAGTTCTGGGCATATCAGAAAGACGGCAACTACGACTGCCTTGACGCTGCTTCGGCCGCACACCTCTACGGAAAGAACATCGCGTCGGGGGAAGCCTTCACCGACACCCCCTACGACACGACATGGGACGAACTTCTGAGAATCGCCAACATCGCCTATTGTAGGGGTATAAATGAGTTTGCGGTCTGCGCCTCGTCATATCAGCCATGGACCGACCGGAAATATGACGACAGCCTCAGCCAGCACCCTTATGTATTCCACAGGTTTCATCCCGAGTGGGATTCCTCGCGGCATTTCTGGGACTACCAGGCACGGTGTGCCGCACTGCTCCGGCAGGGGAAACCCGTGGTCGACCTGCTTGTCTACGCCGGAGAGGAGGCTCCGGTGAAGACTTTCGCGTTCCGGCTCCCTGTGATTCCCGAAGGGTATAATTTCGATGTGTGCGGCCTCTCCACACTCGCCGACCGCATCCATGCAGCCCGGGGCTGCGTGCGCTCCGACGGCGGAATGACCTACAAGGCCATAATAGTGCCGGAAAAGACCCACATCTCACCTGAGGCGGAAAGCCTGTTCGGACGTCTTGCCTCGCAGGGCGCCACAATAATCCGGTGCGACAAAGGGGAATCGCCCGACGAGGCCCTGCATCGGGCAGGCATAGAGCCCGACATCCACTTCAGCAGCAACAATCGCCCAGACGACAGACTCATGTTCTTCCACAGGAGCCTGGATGATGCCGACATATATTTCATATACAACCACAACGCACAACCTTTCAGCCGGGAAATCACCCTGCGCTCCGGACACGGCGCCGTCGAGATCTGGGACCCGCTCACATGCAGCCGCATAAAAGCCGCAACTTCACGCGACGGCATGAAGGTATCGGCCGATCTCAAACTCGCGCCATACCAAAGCTGCTTTCTTATCGCGACGCACTGATTTACAAAACAGCCGACAGCGCGCTGTCGCGGCTGTCGGCTGAATTCATTCTATATGGGGTTTGATGCCGTGAGTCTATTTCACAAGCACAAGCACCAGATCGTCGGCACCGGAATAGAAACCGACACCGCCTCCCGCAAGACGTCCGTATGAAACGACCGTAGGCAACACTTCCTTCAGACTGTCTTCCACCGATGTGTCGGGACACATCATCATAGTAGATGTAGAGAGGTCGAACTTGAAGTCTGTATAGTCCGTGCTGAACGCTCCACCAAGCACATTGCACCCAGTAGAGCATGAGAAAGTGCCTTCCTTGGCGTCGAATGTCACGGTGTAGGCAGTATCCGCGTCAGGAGGTGTGAGTTCCTTGCCGGCAAGCGTCTGTATGCGCCATGTGCCGTTGAGATCGGCAGAGGTGATGTCTGCCTTCACTTTTTTGAGCGAGAGAAGCAGTGAGCCTTCGGCGTTCACAAGCGCCACCTTGTCGGTGCCCTCGCCCTTGTAGCCGGCCACATTGCCCAATGCCTGCACCACGCTCTGCTCCACCTCCATGTCCGGACACATCATCCGCGTAGTGGCCACATCGCCGAATGAGATTTTACCGGCCGCTTCGGTGGTCGGAAAACTTCCCATTATGGAATTGCAGCCGGCATTGCCCGAAAGGCGACCGTTGACTACGTCAAAACCGAGATAGGGCAACTGCGCGTCAGGCGCCGACATTTTTACTTCTTTTCCATTCACTCCCGTGACTTCCCAGCGTCCGGAGAGTTCATCAAGATTCATGCTCTTAGTGCTGCTGCAGGAACTACCCACAACGGCGAGTGCCGCGGCTGAGGCGGCTATAATCCAATTTTTTCTCATCTTAGTTTCGTTTTTACTGCCACACGCCGCACCGTCGCGGCAAGCAGCCTCCAAATATAAAAACGCCCGCCGGCACATTATTGTTTTGATGCGGGTGAGCCGACAGACGCCTCAAGCCTCTCACAACACTGAGGCCTCCGAGAAATAATGGTCGCGGATCGGTTTCTCCACCTTGTCGCCTGTGAGGAGCACCTCCTTCTGCAGACGGATATCGGCAGACGACGCTCCCACCTTGATCATGTATGACCCCGGGACTATATTCCATCGGCGCGAACCTTCATTGGTGTAATAACCGAACTGATCGGGATAAATCCTGATAGAGACCGTCTTCTTCTCACCCGGACGCAACTTCACTCTCTTGAACCCCTGCAGCCTCAGAGGCGGGAGATTGTCATTGCCGGCTCCAGGCGAGAGATACAGCTGCGCTATCTCCTCTCCTTCCGAGCCGCCAGTGTTCTCGACGTCAAACCTGACGGTCATTCCATCCGAAGAAGTGTCTGTATTCCCCTCAACTACGATATTGCTGTAGTTGAAGTCGGTATAACTGAGGCCGTAGCCGAATTCCCATTTCACCCGGGGATCCTTCTCAGCTGAATAGGTGTAGCAAATGGGCTGGTCGAGTTCCTCGGCGGGATAACTGACCGAAAGTTTCGCCGAAGGCGATATGTGGCCATAAAGAATGTCGGCCACTGCATTGCCACCTTCCTCGCCGGGATACCAGGCCTGCACCACTGCCGCGCATCTGTCGGCCAGATCGCCTATCACCTGCGCGCGTCCGCCAAACATCACAAGCACCACCGGCTTGCCCGTCTCCATAAGCTTCCTCACGTATTCCTCCTGGCGCCCGGGAAGCCTGAGTCCCTGACGGTCGCGGTTTTCTCCGCAAAGCATCACATTCTCGCCCATCGCCGCCACAATCACATCGGCATCCCGCGCCATGCGCAACGCCGCGTCCATGTCGGCAGTCTCGCCTGAGTCCACCTTGCGGTGAAGCAGTTTGTATTCCCATGCGCGCTCGTCGCCGCCGATGGTAAACTTCGTCTCGATAGTGTCGGTCCAGTCCAAACCTCTCTCATAATCCAATGCCATATCCTTGGGCATCCTATTTTTCATCCCCTCAAGAAGATTCACGATATGGGGATTGCCGCTCTGGTCGGTCTGGTATTTCCAGAAATAACTCATCGACGGGTAGGAATAGTCGCCACACATGGCCCACATCGAATTGGCGTTGGGGCCGGTCAGCAATATCTTCTTCTCTCCCTTCAGCGGCAACACGCCGTCGTTGCTGAGAAGCACTACGGAGCGCGAGGCGATGTCGTAGGCGGTCTGACGCTCCTCCGGGGTGTCGAGTTCTATCTTCCCGGTGCTGTAGAGATAGGCGTCGTCGTCCATCATTCCAGCCCTTATCTTATAGCGGAGCACATTTTTCACCGCCTCCTCAAACACCTCTTCAGCCACAAGACCCGTGTCCATAGCTTCCTGAAGCAGTGCGTAGTTTGTTCCCGACGGGAAGTCCACATCGTTGCCGGCATTGATGGCCATAGCCGCCTGCTCAAGAGGAGTAGCGCCGGGCAACTGGCCGATCGCCGTATAGTCGCTCACCACCATTCCGTCAAATCCGAGATAACCGCGCAGTATGTCGCGTAGTATTTCCTTATTGGCCACGCAGTTGGTGCCGTGCACCGCATGATAGCCCGGCATCAGGGCCTTGCATCCCGCCTCGCGTATCATGGCTTCATGGGGAAGCAGGATATCCTCCATCATCTCCTTCTCCGGAGCGTCGCCTCCGCCGCCATATCCGAGATAATGCTTCGCGCAGGCGCCCACTCCCTTTTTAAGATCGCCCTGCTGCAGACCTTTCACGAATGCCGTGCCCATCACGGCCGAAAGATAGCCATCCTCTCCGTAAGACTCCTCCAGACGGTTGAAACTCGGATTCCGGCACACATCCACCATAGGCGACAGCGACAGCACGCCTCCCATCCTGCGGAGCGCCGTCGAAGTCTGGCGCGTCTTGAGTTCGGCAAGTTCCGGATCGAACGAACATGCCTGTCCTATCTGCTGCGGATATATCGTGGAGCCGAGTGTGTTGATGCCAGAGAGCACCTCCTCATGGAAAAGAGCCGGGATTCCGCTCGGCGTGTTGTTGACAAGCCAGTTCTGCACCGCCATCACCCTGTCGCGAAGCACTTCCGGATCGAGCGGCTGCTGGCTTGCATACTGCGAGAAATGGCCTATCCCGTTCGGAATGAGTGAGTCGCATTTTGCCGTGTCGAGATTGCCGTCTTCATCGAAGAGCTGGTCCATAAAGCCGCTCTGCAACTGCATGATCCGCTCTTCCGGGGTCATTTTGTCGTAAAGCGCATCCACACGGGATTCCACATCGGTGGTCTTGTCGCTGCATGAGGCCATCATAGCCAGCCCGCACAGCATGGTGGTGATTTTCTTCATAATTCAGTCTATTGGTTCATGAATGTAGATATTACGACCTCCCTGAGGCTTGAAAAAACGATATGGGAGGTCAGAGTTGGTTTGACAATGCAAATATAGTCAAAATAATCCACATTGCAAATTCCACCCGCCCTAAAGAAAAATAAAGAGACCCGTCAGCATCTGACGGGCCTCTTCTATGTCCTGCATTGCCGGAGCCGCTTTGCCTTGCGGCAGACTCCCTATGCACTTATAGCCGTGAAATAATTATTTCTTGGCGATTTTCTTGTAGCCGTATACAGCGCGGTCGCCGAGTTCCTCTTCGATGCGGAGGAGCTGGTTGTACTTAGCCATACGGTCGGAACGGCTTGCCGATCCTGTCTTGATCTGGCCGGCGTTGGTAGCCACTGCGATGTCGGCGATAGTAGCGTCTTCAGTCTCACCAGAGCGGTGTGAGATAACTGCGGTGTAGCAGTTGCGCTGTGCCATTTCTACTGCGCGGAGTGTCTCTGTCAGTGAACCGATCTGGTTAACCTTGACGAGGATAGAGTTGGCGCAGCCGTTTTCGATACCTTTTTCAAGATACTTCACGTTGGTCACGAAGAAGTCGTCGCCTACGAGCTGGCAGCGGTCGCCGATCAGATCTGTGAGGATCTTCCAGCCTTCCCAGTCGTTTTCGTCCATACCGTCCTCGATCGAGTCGATAGGATATTTTGTGATGAGTTCTTCGAGGAACTTAGCCTGCTCAGCGCTTGTGAGCTTCTTGCCGTTCACTTCCTTCTCTGCGCCGTTCTTGAGGTGGGTGTAGTCATACACGCCGTCCTGATAGAACTCGGAAGATGCGCAGTCAAGACCGATAGTCACGTCCTTGCCGGGTTCGTAGCCTGCCTTCTTGATTGCCTCTACGATCACGTTGAGGGCGTCTTCTGTGCCTTCGAGCTTGGGTGCGAAGCCGCCTTCGTCGCCTACTGCGGTGGAGAGGCCGCGGGCTTTGAGCACGCTCTTGAGGTTGTGGAATACTTCAGTGCCCATGCGGATACCTTCCTTGAAGGAGGGAGCGCCGATCGGACGGATCATGAATTCCTGGAAGCAGATGGGGGCGTCGGAGTGAGCGCCGCCGTTGATGATGTTCATCATCGGCACGGGAAGCACGTATGTGTTGCAGCCGCCGATGTACTTGTAAAGGGGAAGGTCGAGATAGTTGGCTGCCGCCTTAGCCACAGCGAGTGATACGCCGAGGATGGCATTGGCGCCGAGGTTGCTCTTTGTCTCAGTGCCGTCGAGCTTGATCATAGCCTCGTCTACACCGATCTGGTCGAGAGCGGAGTGGCCGATGAGAAGGTCGCGGATAGGACCGTTTACGTTGGCTACTGCCTTCTGCACACCCTTGCCCATGTAGCGGCTCTTGTCGCCGTCGCGAAGTTCGAGTGCTTCGTTCTCGCCTGTGGATGCTCCGGAGGGAACTGCCGCGCGACCCATCACGCCTGATTCGAGGATTACGTCAACTTCTACTGTCGGATTGCCGCGTGAGTCAAGGATCTCACGACCGATTACATTTGCAATTTTCATAACTTGATGAAAAATTAATTATATGGGGTTATACTTTGACTAATTCTACCTCTTCCGAGGTGGTCTTAATTCGGTGCAAAGATAGTAATTTTTTTTGAGTCAGTCAAAAAAATGCGATTAAAAATATAAGAATTTATGTCAAATTATATTGAATCTTCATTCCCGCGGATTCCGCATGCGATGAATCTTCCGGCTCACTACACCGGGCGTTGCGCGGGTGATAGATGTCGGCCCCGCGTTGTTATATAGATATGGAAGGAAAACCAGCTTTGCTCACGGGTGTGGATCTCGCCCGAATGGCGTTGGCCGCACTCCCCTTTCAGGCTCTTGAAGGGCAGGCCATCGCCATCTACAAGATGTCTGAATTCGTCATATCCGGAATGTGGCGCGACGTCTTCGTGCTCAACGGATATGCCGGCACCGGCAAGACCAGCGTCGTAGGAGCGCTTATCAAGGCTCTGACGCTTTGCAAGATAAAGACCGTGGTGCTCGCACCCACCGGAAGGGCTGCCAAAATCTCCGGAGCCATGGCGGGAAAGCAGGCGTCGACAATCCACCGCCGCATCTACCATATGGAGATCAACGGCACTGTCTCCACCTGTCTCTTATACACATCTGACGCTGCCGACGATCTTACGCGTGTGGATCTCG
>USNC01000040.1 GCA_900555915.1 uncultured Porphyromonadaceae bacterium
GCTCAGTGTCTCGTGGGCTCGGAGATGTGTATAAGAGACAGGTCCTGACCTGTCTGGGTCTGTATGCCCAGGAAGTCAGCGTGACAGGTACGGTGCAGAACGCCACAGACGGAGAACCCCTGATCGGCGCCACCGTCTTAGTGAAAGGAACCACGGCGGGAACCTCCACCGACATGGACGGCAAATTCTCGCTCAAGGCCAACACCGGATCAACCCTTATCATCTCCTATGTGGGCTACACCCCCCAGGAAGTGAAAGTGAAGGGAGCCATGAACAACATCGAGATCCGCATGATCGAAGACTCGCAGATTCTTGACGACCTGGTAGTGGTGGGCTACGGCACCCAGAAGAAGAGCGTCGTGACGGCCGCCATATCAAAAGTCGGAGAGGAGACACTCGAACAGACCCTCCCCGTCAACGTAGCCAATGCCCTGAAGGGCGTGACGGCGGGCGTGACAGCCACCACCGCCAACGGACAGCCCGGCTCGCAGGCCCAGATCCGAGTGCGCGGTGTCGGCACCATCAACAACTCCAACCCCCTCTATATCGTGGACGGCATGCCTATCGACGGCGGCATCGACTATCTCAACCCTCAGGACATCAAGTCGATCGAAGTGCTGAAGGACGCGGCATCCGGCGCTGTCTACGGTGCGCGCGCAGCCAACGGCGTGATCCTCGTCACCACTAAGAGCGGCGAGAAAGGACGCGCCAAGCTCAGCTATGATTTCTCATACGGATGGCAGTCGAAACTCAAATCGATCGATATCCTGAACGCCACCGAATACGCGCTTCTCAAAAACGAGGCATATCTCAACACAGGCCAGCCCGCACCCTACGGCAACCCGTACAGCTACGGCGAGGGGTATGACTGGCAGAAAGCCATCTTCAACGACAACGCCCCTGTGATGAACCATCAGGTATCGGTGTCGGGCGCCAGCGACAAGGTGAACTATTTCCTCTCTTTCGGATACTATGACCAGGAAGGTATCATCGGCGGCAACTACAACCAGTCGAACTACAACCGCCTGACACTTCGCGCCAACAACGTCTACACACTCTTCGACGAATCGCTGAAGCGCAACTACCTCAACAAGTTCGTGCTTACCACCAACATCTCCTATGCCCGCATCCACTCCAAGGGCTTCGGCGGTGGCGGCGGCTACTACGGCGGCGCGATCACCAACGCCCTCGGCATGTCGCCGATGCTGACTCCGACGCTCACCCCCGGCTCGGCAGAATACCAGCATCAGCTCGACTTCTACGCCGGCAACGACAAATACGTGCCCCGCTACGATGCCGACGGAAATCTCTACACGGTTCCCGAGGCTTTCGGCGGCGGCTACCAGGAACTCACCAACCCCTTCTACGGCTGGTCGTTCCCGTCGGCAAGCAACTGGAGCCACAAGATAGTGACCAACTTCGTCGGCGAGCTCCAGATATGGGACGCTATCAAATACCGCATCAGTTTCGGCGGCGACCTCGCCTTCTGGGGGAGCAACAGCCACACAGAGCCAAACTACTACAGCAACCTCAGCAATACCGACGCCATCCACGCCTCCGCCTATTCGGAATCAAACCGCGGCTGGACCTGGCAGCTTGAGAACATCATCTCCTACGACAAGGAATTCGGCGACCACCACGTCAACGTCGTGCTCGGCCAGTCGGCAAAACAGGGCACAGGCTGGTGGATCAACGCCTCGGCCAACAAACTCTACAACTTCAACAAGCCGTGGGTGACCGTGGCCCAGGGCCGTCCCGGCGAGGAAGACGGCGGCAACCGCACGGGCGACGCCGGTCCGAACTCGGCATGGCCGAAACTCCTCTCCTATTTCGGCCGGGTATCGTACGACTACGACAGCCGCTACATGGCGCAGGTGACAGTAAGACGCGACGGCAGCTCACGCTTCGGCGCCAACCACAAATGGGCTACCTTCCCCTCCTTCTCCGTAGGCTGGAATCCTACAAACGAGAAATTCCTCGAAAGCCGCCCTTCATGGTGGAGCAACGCGAAAGTGCGCGTCTCCTGGGGTAAGAACGGCAACGAGGCCATCGGCGACTTCGCCTACACAGTACTCACCAACGGCAACAACAACTATTACTTCGGCCCCGAAGGCGCAAGCCAGACCTACGGCTCGAAAGCTTCCGGACTTGCCAACCCCGACCTCAAATGGGAGGAATCGACACAGACCGACGTCGGCATTGACCTCGGCTTCCTCGACAATTCGCTGCAGTTCACAGCCGACTGGTACAAGAAGCGCACCACCGGCATGCTCATGACCATGATGATCCCGACATATGTGGGCGAATCCAAACCGATCGGCAACGTCGGCACAATGGACAACACAGGCGTCGAGATGGAGCTACGCTGGGCCCGCACATTCGGCGAATGGGAAGTGAACCTCGGCGGCAACCTCTCCTACGTGAAAAACCAGCTTGTAGACCTCGGCAACGCCGACGGATGGAGATCGGAAGTGTCGAACGCCACAGCCGGCGACATCGCCCGCTCCATGAACGGCGAGGTATTCCCCTTCTTCTACGGCTACAAGACCGGCGGCATCATCCAGAACCAGGCCGAGGCTGACGCCTACAACGAGAAATACGGCCTCACTTCCGGCCAGACCTCATGGTATGCCAATCCGGGCGACGTGATCTTCCTCGACACCAACGGCGACGGCACCATCAACGCCGACGACCGCACCAAGATCGGCAAGGGCCTTCCCGACTGGACCTACGGCTTCAACATCGGCGCCGGATGGAAGGGCTTCCAGCTCACCGCATACTTCCAGGGCGTATGGGGCAACCAGATCTACGACGCCTCGCTGCGCGGCGACACTCCCGCCAAGAACATGCCCTCATGGATGCTCAACCGCTGGACCGGCGAGGGAACCTCCAACACAATTCCCATCTACCGCCTCGGCGACGCCCGCAACTGGCAGAGCTCCGACCTCTATGTCAAGAGCGGCGCTTACCTGAGATGTGCCAACCTGACGCTTTCCTACACCCTGCCCTTCAATATCGTGAAGAAAATCGGTTTTGACAACATCCGCGTCTTCGTGATGGGCGAGAACCTCTTCACCGCCACAAAATACCGCGGATTCACCCCTGAAGTGGGCGACGGCACCAATATCGGCATCGACTACGGCAACTATCCCGAAGCCCGCACATTCACAGTAGGATTCAACATTCAGCTCTGACAAACCTTCCATCTCTAAAAAACGACTAAAGCAATGAAAATAGCAAAATATATATCATACGCAGCCATCGCAGCCATAGGCGCGGGTCTCACTTCCTGCGGCTCGGACTGGCTGGATATCACCAACAACACGCAGGACACCATCGAGGACTACTACACCAGCGACGCAAACATCTTCCAGTCGGTGGTGGCGGCCTACGACCCTCTCCACTGGTTTGACTACGCCAACAACTATACCGGCCTGAACATCTATCCCGAGGTGCTCGCCGACCAGTGTTTCCCCGGAGGCGGCGACGTGAACGACATGAACCAGTGGAAGACCGTCTTCAACTTCGAGACCACCGCGACTATCGTGCTTGACTCCAACTACTCGAATGCCTATTCGGGAGTGAAGCGATGCAACGACGCGCTGCATTATATGTTCGACTTCTGGAAGCCCTCCACGCAGCAGGAACTCGACAACCGCGCACGCTACGAATCGGAAGTGCTCGCCCTTCGCGCCTTCTTCTACAACCAGCTCTGGCACTGGTGGGGCAACATCGTCTACTACGACAAGAATCTCTCGGCAAGCAACGGCTTCATCGGCACGCAGTACACGGCCGACGAGGTGTATGAATTCATTGTCAAGGACCTTGAGAAAGTGATCGCCGACAACAAACTGCCGGAAAAATGCGAAGGGCAGGAACTCGGCCGCGTGACGAAACACTTCGTCTATATGCTCTATACTGAGATCGTGATGTATCAGAAAGACCAGTCCCGCTATCCGAAAGCGCTGGAATATATGGAGGATATCATCAGCAGCAACAAATATGACCTGATGGACGACTTCGCCGCCATCTGGGACGTGAGCGGAGAATGGTGTCGCGAATCGGTGTTCGAGATCAACTACAGCGACTATCTCGCCAACCGCAACTGGAGCTGGGGCGGAACCTGCGGCGGCACCGTAGTGCCCGGCATGATCCTGCCTCGCGGCTACAAGAGCACCGACGGCATCCACGACAACACCGGCTGGGGATTCTGCACAGTGCGCAAATCCACATTCGACTCGTATGACCCTGCCGACCAGCGCCGCGACGCATCCATATGGCAGCCGGAAGAAGGTTCATATCAGGCCGGCTATCAGGACACAGGCTACTTCCTCGCAAAATATGCGGGCAGAATCGGCGGCAATGCCGGACAGATCGCCGACGCCATCCTCAACTACAACAACAACCTGCGTCTCTACCGCTTCTCGGAAGTGCTGCTAAATGCCGCAGAGCTCGGCTCGCCCAACAAGCAGGACTATCTCGACCGCGTACGCCGCCGCGCGCATCTTGACCCCGTCCCGGCTACTCTTGACAACATCATCCAGGAGCGCGCATGGGAATTCCTCGGGGAAGGCAAGCGCTATTGGGACCTCATCCGCACCGGACTGGCGAAAGACCTCCTCGTGAAAGGCAACGAGATACCCGATGACCGCACAGGCAACTACACCGACAACAAGAAGTATCTCCCCTTCCCGCAGTCTGAGATCGACAACTGCCACGGCACACTCAAGCAGAACGACCAGTATTTCCAGTGATTCAGATTCCGCTTTGCGGAATCTGGAGGTGAAGATCAAGGACTTTAAAGTCCTTAAAGTCCTTAAAGTCCTTGACGACCTTAAAGGCCAATGACCATTTTAATTAAGAAAAGACAATGAAAAAATCAAATATAATAATCAGGAGCAGCCTTGCGGCGGGAGCCATCCTCGCCCTCGGCGCCTGCTCCCAGGAAGCGATCTTCGAGCCGTCGGCCGACGGCATGCCCCAGGCTTCCGACTACCAGATAGGCATCTCTGTGGATGAACTCAACAATGTGGAGCTCAATATCCTCGACAATTCCGGCAATACGGCCAAAGGCGTGTACCCGATATGGTACGTCAACGGCAGCCAGCGCCCCTCGACCTCGCTCACTTACCGCGACCTCATCACCATCGCCGGCGACTATCCGGTGGAGATGAAGGTTGGCAACGCCAACGGCGTCTCCGACGGCACAGTGACCGGGACCATACATATCGACAAGACGATCTTCGACTTCACCCCCTATATACGCGCGCTGACCGACAACGCGTCGAAGGAATGGGCTGTCGACGGCACGAAGCAGGGCCACATGGGCTGCGGCCCCGCCGCCAACCCCACGGAATGGTGGAACGGCGATCCGGGCTGCAAGGAAGCCGAGGGTGTCTATGCCAATGTCCTGACATTCGCATACACAGACTCCGAGACCACCGGGTCATACAATTACAATCCGGGCACTTCCGGCACTTTCTATGTCAACACCGGCGTGCATTCACTGCCCGGATATGAGGTGAACAATCCCGACGACGGACAGGACTTCCGTGTGAACGCCACGGAGGTGGTCACCACTTTCGAGCTCTCGCCCGAAGGCGCCAACCTCTATCTCAGGCTCCCGGCCAACACGCCGTTTCCCTACGTGCCTTCGGAAGCCGCTTTCGCCGATCCGAAATACCGCATCGTGAAATTCAGCAAGAGCGAGATAACCCTGGTGCAGGATCTCGACGGCATCTCATGGCAGTATATCATCGCGCCCAAAGCCGAGGACACCACATTCAAGGGTTTCAAATACGACAGCGACTTCAACCTCTGGAAGACCGCCAACGTGACCCTGCAGAGCACCTGGTTCTCGCCCTCCGACTGGAGCGGCGGTCTTGAGCCCGCGGTATGCGAGGTGACCAACGACAAGATCACCGTCAAGACACCTTCCGACATGGGCAACGACCAATGGCAGGGACAGGTGCACGTAGGCACCGACATCCAGATCTCGGCCGGCGAGACCTACGACTTCTCTTGCTTCATCGACTGCCCGACTGACTCCAAGGTGACTGTCAAGGTGCAGAAAGACGGCGACGACGGCGTCTCTTTCGACGGCGACAAACAGATTGACTTCACTGCCAACGGCTCCTGCTATTACTTCTCCGATCTTCCCGGATTCGACGGAACCTTGAAGATAGCGTTTGACTTCGGCGGATATCCCGACACGGAATTCGTGATCTCCAACATCGTGATCAAGAAGCATTCCGACGACGACGGCACCGTGCTTCCGACCGAACCTACCGAACCGGTGGAGCCGGAGAAACCCGTGACATGGGTTGACGTCAACAGCGCCGACAACCTCTTCAACGGCTGCACCTACACCACCGAGTTCTTCTACGCTCCCGACTGGGCGCAGATAGCCGACCCGAATATGACCGAAGACGGCAACTCATGGACCCTCGAGCTCCCGCAGGCCACGGCCGACCAGTGGCAGGCCCAGTTCAAGATGCACACCGATATCGCCACATCGGCCGGCAAGAACTATGACTTCCGCGTGACTTTCTACTCCACGAAGACACTCCCCGGCGTCACTTTCAAGTGCGTGCTCAACGGCGATGACACCGTATTCTACATGGCCGACCGCGTGGAGGTGCCGGAATATGACGAGGTCACTTTCAAGTGGGTGGATCTGCCCGGCATCGACATGGAGAAGATGAGCGTGGTCCTCGACTTCGGCGGCAATCCCGCCGACACCAAGGTCACTGTCAAGGACATCATCGTGCAGGAACACCGCGACTGACGCACATATACGCTTTTCAACACTGAAGCATTATGAACAGACTTAATTCCCTTACCCTCGGCATGGCAAGCCTGCTTGCGCTTGCCGCCGGGGGCACCGGATGCTCCGACCGGCAGACGGAGGATCAGACGCACGATCAGTTTGTGAGAGTCGACGGTCATGACCTGATCAAGCCCGACGGCAGCAAACTCCACATCACCGGAACAAACCTCGGCAACTGGCTCAATCCGGAAGGATACATGTTCGGATTCCAGCGTACAAACGCGCCGCGCCAGATCAACGACGTGATCTGCGAGCTCGTGGGGCCTGACAAGGCGGCTGAATTCTGGGCGGAGTTCAAGGACAACTACATCACCAGGGCCGACATCGACTACATCGCATCCACCGGTGCCAACACAATCAGGCTGCCGTTCCACTACAAACTCTTCACCGACGAGGACTATATGGGACTCTCGTCGGGACAGGACGGTTTCGCCCGCGTCGACAGCGTAGTGAGCTGGTGCAAGGCCAACGACCTTTATCTGATCCTGGACATGCACGACGCCCCGGGCGGACAGACCGGCGACAATATCGATGACTCCTACGGATATCCCTGGCTCATGGAGAGCGCCGCGAGCCAGCAGCAATTCTGCGACATATGGACCTCCATCGCCGACCGCTACAAGTCGGAACCGACCATACTGGGCTATGAACTGCTCAACGAGCCTGTGGCCACATATTTCGAGGCGGACCGCGATTCCCTCAACGCCCGGCTCGTGGATGTCTACAGAAAAGGGGTGGAGGCTATCCGGAAAGTGGATCCCGACCATATCATACTGATCGGCGCGCTGCAGTGGAACAGCAATTTCGAGCCTCTCGAAGGTGTGGATTTCGGCAAGCAGGTCATGTACACCTGCCACCGCTACGGCGGGGATCCCACGCCGGAAGCCATCCGGTCGTATATCGACTTCCGCGACAAGAGCGGACTCCCGATGTATATGGGCGAGATAGGCCACAACACCGACGAGTGGCAGGCGGCATTCGTGAAGACGATGAACGACAACAATATCGGCTACACCTTCTGGCCCTACAAGAAGCGCGACGGCAGCTGCATGATGGGAATCACCATGCCTGAGGAATGGGAGGAGATCATCAAATTCGGCGAAGGGCCGCACGCCACTTTCGCCGAGATCCGCGAGGCGGCTCCCGACCGCGCGAGAGCACAGGCCGCCCTCGACAAATTCATCGCAAAGTGCAGGCTCGAGAACTGCACCCCGCAGACCGGCTACATCGCCTCGATGGGCCTGACGCCGCAACCAAACAAATAAACGTTTTTATCATGACGCATCATGATAATCATGATGCGTCATGGTGAATCATGGGAAATCATGACGGCCATGAGGCATCATGAGGCATCATGAATTCCAAAGACCCACAGAAATGAAAAAAAACATCATGTCAGCAATCGCAGCCTGCGCCATTCTGCCCGCCATAGGCGCCATACCCGTCTATCTCGACGACAGCCGTCCGATAGAGGAGCGGGTGGAGGACGCGCTCGGCAGGATGACCACCGAAGAGAAAGTGGCCATGCTCCACGCCCAGTCGAAATTTTCCTCCGCGGGTGTGCCCCGCCTCGGGATTCCGGAATTCTGGACCACCGACGGCCCGCACGGGATACGCCCCGAAGTGCTCTGGGACGAATGGGAGCAGGCCGGATGGACCAACGACTCCTGCACGGCCTTCCCGGCCCTTACATGCCTCGCGGCCACGTGGAATCCCGACATGTCGCTCCTCTACGGCAAAAGCATCGGAGAGGAAGCGCGCTACCGGAAGAAAGATATCCTGCTCGGCCCCGGCGTCAACATATACCGCACACCGCTCAACGGCCGCAACTTCGAATACATGGGCGAGGACCCGTATCTGGCCGGCGAGATGGCGGTGCCCTACGTGAAGGGGGTGCAGGGCAACGGCGTGGCAGTATGCCTGAAGCATTTCGCCCTCAACAACAATGAGGTGAACCGCCACACCACCAACGCCGTGGTCGACGACCGCACCCTCTACGAGATATATCTTCCGGCTTTCAAGAAAGCCGTGCAGGAAGGCGGGGCATGGACCATAATGGGCGCCTACAACCTCTACAAGGACCAGCATCTCTGCCACAACCGATATATGCTCAACGACATCCTGAAGGGTGAATGGGGTTTCGACGGGGCGGTGGTGTCTGACTGGGGAGGCACCCACGACACCGACCAGGCCATCCACAACGGCCTCGACATGGAATTCGGCAGCTGGACCAACGGCCTGAGCAACGGCG
>USNC01000041.1 GCA_900555915.1 uncultured Porphyromonadaceae bacterium
GAGATCGCTCAGTGTCTCGTGGGCTCGGAGATGTGTATAAGAGACAGCTGTAAGGCATAGCCTGATGTTCTCACTGTTGCTTGCATTCCTCCTGTTTCCGCTGGTGGCTGAAGCCCAGACATGCCGTGTCAGCGACGGCTTTTCTGCCGATGGAAGCCAGGCGTTCAAGGAAGTGTTTGAATTCGACTTTGTCGATGTGAAGCCTCATTTCCCGGGGGGCAACGAGGCTTTGATGGAATATATCAACAAGACGAGGCGTTATCCGGCCGATGCCTACGAAAAAGGGATTGAAGGAAGGGTGACGTGCAGTTTTGTAGTGAACTGCGACGGCGGAATCTCTCACCTCAAGGTGCTGAAGGGCTCGCACCGATCGCTCAATATGGAGGCCATGCGCATACTCGCCGACATGCCCGACTGGGTCCCCGGAAAGCATGGCGACCGCTGTGTGCCCGTAAGGGTCATACACTGCATACCCTTCAGAAAATGACACCTCCCTTGACACCCCCTTGACACCCCCGGCATCAGCAGGCGAAAGTTGAATCGCATATTTGCTGATTCGGGGATTTTTTTATATCTTTGCATCAAAATATTCGACTTCCGCAGCCCGGCTCGCCCGGCCCGGCGGAAATTATATCTCTAATATGGACAAAAAAGCACTTTTGATTATCCTCGACGGATATGGCATCGGCGATCACAAGAAAGATGACGCCATCTTCAACACTCCAACTCCTTTCATCGACAGCCTCGTGGCTGAGTATCCCCATTCGCAGCTCCAGGCTTCCGGTGAGAACGTAGGTCTGCCCGACGGACAGATGGGTAATTCCGAGGTGGGTCACCTCAATATCGGGGCCGGACGTGTGGTGTATCAGGACCTTGTGAAGATCAACCGCGCCATCGCCGACGGCTCTTTCAGCAAGAACCCTGAGATTCAGAGCGCATTCGGATATGCCAAGCAGCACGGTGTGCCCATCCACTTCATGGGTCTGACTTCGGCCGGGGGCGTACATTCAAGCCTCGGCCATCTGTATGCCCTCTGCGACACTGCCAAGGAATATGGTCTCGAAAAGGTCTTCATCCACGCCTTCATGGACGGACGCGACACCGACCCGAAGTCGGGTGCCGGTTTCCTCCGCGAGGTGGAGGAGCACTGCTCCAGGAGCGCCGGAAAGATCGCGACCGTGATCGGACGCTACTATGCGATGGACCGCGACAAGAACTGGGACCGCGTGAAGGAAGCCTACAATCTGCTCATCTACGGCGCAGGCAAGGAATCGTCTGACGTGGTGGAGACCGTGGAGGAATACTACGGCGAGGGTATCACCGACGAATTCATGAAGCCGATCGTCAACGACACCGTCGACGGACGCATCGGCGCCGGACACGTGGTGATCTTCTTCAACTACCGCAACGACCGCGCAAAAGAACTCACCACCGTGCTCACACAGCACGCCGAAGGTGGCATGAACACTATCCCCGACCTGCAGTATTACTGCATGACTCCCTACGACAGCAGCTTCACCGGAGTCCACATCCTCTTCCCCAAGGAAGACGTGGCAAACACTCTTGCCGAATATCTTTCAGGCAGGAACATGAAGCAGCTCCACATCGCCGAGACCGAGAAGTATGCCCACGTGACATTCTTCTTCAACGGCGGACGCGAGGCCCCCTTCGAGGGAGAGGACCGTGTGCTCGTGCCTTCTCCAAAGGTGGCTACCTACGACCTCAAGCCTGAGATGTCGGCTCCCGAAGTCACAGAGAAACTCGTCGAGGCCATCGACAGCGAGAAATACGGTTTCATCGTCGTAAACTTCGCCAACGGCGACATGGTGGGCCACACCGGTGTCTACCCCGCCATACAGAAAGCGGTCGAGACTCTCGACGCATGCGTGAAGAAAGTGATCACGGCGGCGCTGGCTCATGGATATGAGAGCGTCATCATCGCCGACCACGGCAATGCCGACCATGCGCTCAACGAAGACGGCAGCCCCAACACCGCACACTCGCTCAATCCCGTCCCCTTCATCTATGTAGGCGACAGGAACGCCAAGGTGAAAGACGGCCGTCTGGCCGATGTGGCCCCCTCGCTGCTCCACATCCTCGGCCTGCCGCAGCCCTCTGAGATGACGGGTGAGAACCTCATCAGCGAATGAAGATGAAACGCATATTCCTTTCCCTTACATGCTTGATCGCGTCGGCGGCCTTCGGGCTCGCCGCACGCGATTTAGTGATTCTGCACACCAACGACACGCACTCGCAGATAGTCCCGGCCGATGATGGCCGGGGAGGTGTGCTCCAGCGCAAGGCGATAATCGACTCGGTGAGGAAAGCCGAGAAGGACGTGCTGCTTGTCGACGCCGGCGACAAGGTGCAGGGCTCGCTCTATTTCAAATTCTTCAAGGGCGACGTGGACTATCCTCTCCAGAATCTTCTCGGTGTGGATATCAGCATCATCGGCAACCATGAGTTTGACAACGGCATGGAGATGCTGGCTAAGAACGAGGCTTTGTTGAAAGCCGATAGGCTATCGGCCAACTACGACTTCACCGGAACCCCGGCGGAAGGACTTTTCAAGCCCTATGTCATAAGGAAGATTGCCGGAAAGAAGATCGGTTTTGTCGGACTGAATGTCGATCCGCAGTCTCTTATAGCCGAGTCTACGCGTCAGGGCGTGGCATACCGCGACTTCATCGGGGAGGGCAACAGATGGGCCGCCTTTCTCAAGCATAAGAAGAAATGCGATCTCGTGGTGGCGGTCACCCATGTCGGATATGACGACGACAGGATGCTCGCGGCCCGGTCGGAAGATATAGATATCATCATCGGCGGCCACAGCCACACTCTGGTCGATCCCCTCGCTCCGGAGAAGACTCCCCATGTCGTCGGCAACGCGCTTGGAAGGCCGGTGCTGGTGGTGCAGAGCGGAAAAAGCGGGAAATATATCGGGCAGATACGCGTGGATCTCGACAGGCTCGCCTCGCAGACACCCGCCGATTTCGGCTATAGCCTGATCGAGGTGACCGACAGGTTTCCCGCCGATAAACTCGATAAGTCGATAATTGATTTCGTGGCCCCCTACACCGCGGCGCTCGATTCGGTGAGCAACGACGTGATCGGGTATGCCTCGTGCGACATGCTCAACAGCAAGAACCAGGGCGAGTTCCACAACTGGATCGCCGACTTCGGAGCCTGGTACGGCAATCTGAAACTCGACTCGCTCCGTGCCGCCGGCCACTCGGTCCCGAGGCTCGACCTCGCCATAATGAATGCCGGCGGCATACGCAATTCCATTCCGCGTGGGAAGGTGTCGCGCGGACAGATCCTCAGCGCTTTCCCTTTCAACAATAAGTTTGTGGTGATGCAGATATCAGGCAAGGATCTGCTCGACGCCCTCAGGATTGCCGCCTCGCAGGGCGGCCAGCCCGTCAGCGGTTCGGTGAGGGTGGTGACCGACGGCGGCCGCAATATGCTCGGAGCCTCGGTAGGTCTGGAGGAGATCGACCCTGAGCGCACCTATACTGTCGGCACCATCGATTATCTTGCATGGGGCAACGACTATCTCACTCCGCTCGCCAACGGCCGCTGGATATATTCCGACGATGTCGAGATCTGTGCCCCTCTGATCCGCTACATGAAGCACCTGACAGGTCTCGGGCTTCCGATGGAGGCAAGCCCCGATCCGAGATTTGTGAAGGATATCACTCCTCTCGTCAATGGGCGCTGAAGACGACAGACTGATACGGCGCCGGATTTCGGCGGCCTTATGGCACGCCGCGGCGCCGGCGATTATGATACTCGGCATTCTGCTGCCGGGATGCCGCAGGTCGGCGTCCCCGCGGCCGGATGCCGACACTGTAATGTGCGGCAGTGTCGCCCCGGAGGCGGATTCCGGCGATGGCGCCGCCCGTTGGGTGGATTCTGTCATGTCCGCTATGACGCTTGAGCAGATGGCCGGGCAGCTGGTGCTCCCGGCCGTGTATTCCGACGACAGCGCCATGGCGCTCCGGCAGGTGGCCGCATATGTAGGCGACTCCCACATAGGGGGAGTGGTTCTCCTGAAGGGAACGCCGAAGGCGGCGAGGGCCATAGCCGACACCCTGGCCGCGCTCTCCTGCGCACCTCCGTTGGTGGCGATCGACGCGGAGTGGGGGCTCGCGATGAGGCTGAGCGACACTCCGCTCTATCCGCGCAACGGAAGGATTTCGCCCGAGGCCGAGGATTCTTTGCTTTATGAATACGGCCTTGAGGTGGCACGTGAGTGCCGCGAGGTGGGCATAAACATGGTGCTCGGTCCGGTGCTGGATGTGCTGCCTGAGGATGATGGCCGGAAGACGTTTATCGGCACCCGCTCGTTTGGAAGCGACGCGCGGAGGGTGACGCGCCTCGGTGTGTCGTATGCGCGCGGTCTTGAGCGCGGCGGAGTGGTCAGTGTGGCGAAGCATTTCCCGGGCCACGGGGCGGCCGACGCCGATTCCCACAAGGCGCTCCCGCTGGTGGGCAAAAGCCTCGAACGGCTCCGGGCTTCCGACCTCATGCCGTTCGGGGAGTATATCGGCTGCGGACTGGGCGCTGTCATGATAGGCCATCTCTTTGTGCCCGCCCTCGAGCCCGACACAATTCCCGTCTCGGTGTCGGAAAGGGTGCTGCGGGGGGTGCTCAGGCAGGAGATGGGCTTCCGCGGACTGATCGTCACCGACGCCATGAATATGGCGGGGGCGGGAGGCAGAACCGGAGCCGATGCCATAATGGCCGGGGCCGACATTGTGCTCGCGCCGGCCGATACGCGACGCGAGGTGGAGCGCATAGTCTCGGCGGTGACGGCCGGGAGATTCCCGCTGGAGGAGTTGCGCGATAGGGTCAGGCGGCTGCTCGCCTGCAAATATAAATATGCCCGTGGCGGCGCGCCCGAAAGCCGCCGTGAGGACCGCTCGGGCAGGATCAGCCGCGCCCTTTCGGGCCGATGACCGCCTTTATTGCGCGCCAAGACCCCTGGATACGGTCGTGAACGGCTGCAATTGTAAATTTTTTTAACATTTTTGAACTTTTTATGCCTGCTGTTGTTGTTTAAATATCGAAAGGGTATTCATGATGCCTTTTCGATTGAATTTTTTTACAAAACAATAGCCTGAAACATTCCTTATGTGGAATCGCAGGCAGAAATCAGAAGAAAATGAACATAGAGTCAATCGGAACATGGGCTGGGGAAGTCTACAAAGCCCTCGAAGGCGCTGAAGGTTGCACCCTTGGCTTTAAGGCACTCAAGAAAGCCACAAAACTTAAGAAAGACGAACTCATGGCAGCATTCGGCTGGCTGGGTCGCGAAGGAAAACTCGAGATCTCCATGAATGATGAAGAAATCGTATTGAGACTTGTCTAATTGAAGAGAGAAAAAGAAAAGGTCGGGAAGCGTTTTTGTGCGTTTCCCGGCTTTTTTTGTGGCGCAACCTCTGTTTTCTCGATTCTATTCATTATCTTTGTAGTCTGAATCAAAAAGAATAACACTATGTTTTCATCCGAAACCTATAGAAACCGTCGCGCCGAGCTCAAGAAGCGGGTGGGGCGCGGCGTGATACTCTTCCTCGGCAACGACTATGTCGGCTACAACTACCGCGACAACGAATATGAATTCCGCCAGGATTCCACATTCCTATATTTCTTCGGCCTGAACCACGACGGACTCAATGCCGTGATAGATATCGACAACGACCGCGAGATCCTTTTCGGCGACGAACTCACCATCGACATGATAGTCTGGACGGGCAATCTGCCTACACTCCACGAGCAGGCGGCTCTCGCCGGAATCTCCGACGTGCGCCCCTCCTCGCAGCTGAAGCCATATCTCGACAAGGCAAGGGCCGCCGCCTCCCCCGTGCACTATATCCCTTACTACAGGGCGGAGCATGACCTGAAACTGATGCACCTTCTCGACGTCCGTCCAGGCGGCGCGCAGCCCTCGCTCCCGCTCATCAAGGCTGTGGTGGATATGCGCAACCATAAGTCGGACGAGGAGATAGCGGAGATAGAGAGGGCCTGCACGGTGACCGCGCTCATGCATAAGGCCGCGATGAAGGCCGCGCGCCCCGGAATGAAGGAATATGAGATGAAGGCTATCGTGGAGGATGTGGCCCGCAGCCACGACATGCGCTTGTCGTTCCCCACAATCGCTACGGTGCATGGCGAGATCCTGCACAATCATTCCTACGGCAATACCCTCGAGTCGGGCCGGCTGTTCCTGCTCGACGCCGGTGCGGAGACCCCCATGGGCTACGCCGGCGACAATTCATCGACTGTGCCGGTAGATCCTGTCTACACCCCTCGCCAGAAGACCGTCTACGACCTGCAGCAGGCAGCGTCAAACGCCGCCATAGCGATGCTTCGCCCCGGTGTGCGCTTCTGGGACGTGCATATGGAGGCGTCGCGCACCATCGCCGCGGGTCTCAAGGATCTCGGCATCATGAAAGGCGACGTTGAGGAGGCGGTCCGAGCCGGAGCGCACGCCATGTTCTTCCCCACGGGACTCGGCCATATGATGGGCCTCGACGTCCACGACATGGAGAACTACGGTGAGGTATGGGTCGGCTACGACGGCGAGCCGAAGTCTACGCTGTTCGGATTCAAGTCGCTGCGCCTCGCCCGCCCGCTTGAGGAGGGATACGTCTTCACCATAGAGCCCGGCATCTACTTCATGCCCGAACTCACGCAACTCTGGAAGAGCGAGGGGCGCCACAAGGATTTCATCAACTACGCTGAGGCGGAGAAATGGCTCGGTTTCGGCGGAGTTCGCAACGAGCAGGACTATCTCGTCACTGCCGGAGGCCACCGTCTTCTCGGTCCCGGCATTCCCATGACCACTGAGGAAGTCGAGGCTCTCCGCGCCGATTGATACGAATTTCGCCCTTGGGCGAAATTCACCGTTCCAGCTTTATTAAACTATTCAGTCTAATTAGTCTAATTAGCCCAATAAGACTTATAATTGAATCAATGCCAGACCCCAGATATCAGTCGCGTCGAAAGCCGGAAGCGCCGGTCACCGACGCCACCGGCAAACTGCCTCCCCGCGACACCGACCTTGAGGAGGCTGTGCTCGGTGCCATAATGATAGAGAAGGATGCCTACATGAACGTGTGCGACATCCTGACTCCGGAATCGTTCTACGATCCCGCCCATCAGAAGATATTCCAGGCCATATCGCAGCTCGGTCTCTCGCAGCGCCCCATCGACATGCTCACGGTCGTGGAGCAGCTCCGTGTCAACGGCGATCTCGAGGAAGTGGGAGGCCCGGTGAGGATCACCAGGCTCACGTCCAACATATATTCCGCCGCCAACGTGGAGTATCATGCCAAGATTGTGGCCCAGAAGTTTCTCGCCCGCCGTCTCATATCATACGCCACCAACATCGAGACTAAGGCCTTCGATGAGGCCAACGATGTCGACGACCTGCTGCAGGAGGCGGAGGCGTTGCTTTTCGATATATCCCAGAATCAGATCAAGAGGGAGGTCACCCAGATCGACCCCGTCATCAACCTTGCCATAGAGCAGATTCAGAACGCGGCCAACTCATCGTCGGGCCTCTCGGGCCTCGAGACCGGCTATCATGATCTTGACAAGATGACGTCAGGTTGGCAGAACTCCGACCTCATAATCATCGCGGCCCGCCCAGCCATGGGCAAGACGGCCTTTGTGCTTTCCATGGCCAAGGAGATGACCGTCACCCATTCCATCCCCGTGGCCATATTCACTCTTGAGATGGCCAATGTGCAGCTCGTGAAGCGTCTCCTCTCCAACGTGGCCAGTCTCGAAGGTGAGAAGATCAAGAGCGGCCAGCTTTCCAACGAGGAGTGGGACCGTCTCAACGCCTCCCTCAAGAATCTCTATTCCGCTCCCCTTTATCTCGACGAGACCCCGGGCCTGAGCATCACCGAGCTCCGCACCAAAGCGCGCCGTCTTGTGCGCGAGCACGGGGTGAAGATGATCATGATCGACTATCTGCAGCTCATGAACGCCGGCGGCCTCAAACTCGGAAGCCGCGAGCAGGAGGTCTCCACCATATCTCGGTCCCTCAAGGCGCTCGCCAAGGAACTCAA
Organism: uncultured Porphyromonadaceae bacterium; assembly: GCA_900555915.1. Lineage (GTDB taxonomy): Bacteria > Bacteroidota > Bacteroidia > Bacteroidales > Muribaculaceae > Lepagella. The sequence continues at coordinate 8,082 of USNC01000041.1, forward strand.
TATCCCCATCATCGCGCTCTCGCAGCTCAACCGTAGCACCGAGACGCGCGAGGACAAGCGCCCCGTGCTCTCCGACCTCCGTGAGTCCGGTGCCATAGAGCAGGACGCCGATATCGTCTGCTTCATCCATCGTCCGGAATACTACACAAAGAGCGGCGAGGACGCGCAGGGCAACGACATACGCGGCCTTGCCGAACTCATCGTGGCCAAGCACCGTAGCGGCGCCGTAGGCGACGTGAAACTCCGGTTCGTGTCGAAATACGCCAAGTTCGAGAACTGGCAGGAAGGATTCAACGCCGTGCGCGACGCCATCGGAAAGGCCGGCGGGGGTCAGAAGATGGAGTTCCAGTCGAAGATGAACGCACCCGCCGATTCCGCATCGGTGGTGTCGAAATTCTCCCAGGGAGGAGGCACCAACTTCTCCTTTGCCTCAGATTCACTCCCGGGCGGCAACCCCGACATCGACATAATGCCCGACTCTCCGGCCGACGGTGTACCCTTCTGACTCTCTGCGGAGCGTTGAGCATTGCTCTTGCTGTTGACATCCTTTCACTTATTTTTCATATTCAAATGAACCTAAATGCCATATCGCGCGTTTAGATTATAAAATGAAAAGAAACCTTAAAAAGTTTGAATTATGGAAAACAATGACAGAAGATCGAGAGATCAGAGACTCGAAGATAAAGCATTCGATGAAATGAGAAGAGAAGGCCGTGAAAGGGAAGAAGGCCGCATACGCAAGGAGGAAGGACGCCGCAACAGCAGCAGCCTCTGGATATGGCTCGGAGTGATAGTATTGATATTCATCATCATCTACTGGCTCTTCGCCATCGGAACATTCGGCGACCTCGCCAACTGGTTCAACGGCTGATCCGAACAATGCACAACGCACAATGCACAATGCATAATGCATAATGCATAATCAATGCGCACTGCATAATATCTGTCTCTTATACACATCTCCGAGCCCACGAGACACTGAGCGATCTC
>USNC01000042.1 GCA_900555915.1 uncultured Porphyromonadaceae bacterium
ACGAGATCGCTCAGTGTCTCGTGGGCTCGGAGATGTGTATAAGAGACAGAAGTTGCAGCTGACACCGTAGGTGACACAGTTGTTGCTGACACTGTAGTTGCAGCTGAGGTTGCTGAAGTTCCCGCTAACTAATCAACGGAGACTGAGCGCGTATCTCATAGATGAGACACGTCAAACTCACAATCGGTGCATTCCCATGGGGGTCTGCACCGATTTCTTTTAATTCAGATAGTTATGATCGACTGGATATATAAAATCAACAATGTAATCTTCGACCTCGGCGGAGTGGTGGTCGACCTTGACCGCGACCGCGCCGTAAGGGCTCTTGAAAGACTCGGTCTGAAGGATGCAGACGAGATGCTCGGCCTTTACGGACAGCAGGAACCGTTTTATGGCCTGGAGACAGGCGAGAGGAGCACGGCGGAATTCTTCGACATAATGCGCTCGCGCATGAATCCCGGCGTCACCGACGCGCAGATCACCGACGCCTTCAATGAGTTTCTCGTGCAGATTCCGCTGAAGCGCCTTGCGATGCTGCGGCGTATGAGGATGGCCGGTTTCCGTATTTTTGTTCTGAGCAATACAAATCCGGTGATGTTCCATACATGGATCGACCGTGCGTTCCGTCAGGAAGGAGGCTCGATACGCGACTATTTCGACGGAATCACTGTCTCGTTTGAGGAGTTGATGTGCAAGCCGAATGTGGCTATATTCCAGAATCTGATGCGTCGTTATGGACTGAATCCCGACGAGACCCTGATGCTCGATGATTCGGATAAGAACTGCAGGGCGGCCGCTGAGGCCGGAGCGCACGCCTTCAAGGTGGGCACATCGGATTCCGACGACATGATCGCCATCTGCGAGGCATTGCTTGAGGCCAAAGGAGTATCCTGAGTCGCCTGAAACCCTGAATCATATTGCTGGTATGGACAATGAATTGAATTCCTGCAAGGCCGTCACCATAGGCACCTTCGACGGAGTGCACCGGGGGCATGTGGCAGTTCTGGATATGCTGAAGGCTGAGGCCCGCAGCCGCGGCCTTACGCCAGCTGCCATGACTTTCGACAGGCATCCCCTCGAACTTATAGCGCCGGAAAAGGCTCCCGGCAATCTGCTTTCCACCGCCCGCAAGTCTGAACTGATACGCGGGGAGGGAGTCCTTCCGATAGTGCTGGCTTTCAATGAGGCCGTGCGGGGAATGAGGGCTTATGAATGGCTCAGGCTCATACATCGCAGGTATGGCGTGCGCCTTCTTGTGCTCGGCTATGACAATACCTTTGGCTGCGACGGGGTGGATCTCTCCCTGTCCGACATAAAGGCAATGGGCGATGCCGTAGGCATTGAGGTGCTTGAGGCTCCCGAAGTGTCCGGAGTGAGCAGCAGCAGAATCAGGAAGGCGGTCAGTGCCGGAGATATGGAGTCGGCCGCCGATATGCTGGGGCGCATGCCTGAACTTGAAGGGAGAGTGGTGTCGGGGTTTCATGTAGGTTCGGAGATCGGTTTCCCGACAGCGAATGTCCAGGTACATCCGGGGATGGTGGTGCCCGCAGGCGGTGTCTATGCCGCCACAGCGTTCATAGCCGGCAGCGGGGAAGCGCACTGCGCCATGGTCAACATCGGTGTCAGACCCACGTTTGAGAACACCCCCAGCAGGTCGGACCATACCACGGTGGAGGCACATGTCATCGGTCTGGACGAGGTGCTCTATGGAAAGACTATGCGGCTCGAATTCCTGGCGCGCCTGCGCGACGAACACAAATTCGCTTCCGTCGATGCTCTCAGGAGGCAGCTTGAGGCAGACAGGTCGCTGACAATCCGGCTGTGCGGCAAGACTGCGGAGTGAGAGGAGATAAGAAAAGAATAAGCAGGAAGAAGGGACGCGCTTCAAGAGCGCGTCCCTTCTTCCTGCTATATGCTGTGATTGCTTTTTTCTTTACCTCCGGCAAGACCTTATTTGGCGGGAGTCTGGGCCGGGGCGGCTGCCGGGGCAGCGGGAGCGTTGGCCGGAGCCGGAGCGGGCGCTGTGGTTGCTGCGGGCGCGGGAGCCATTCCGGAGCGAGTCACGGGAGTCTTGATGGCGAACGATGCGCATATGCTGAGCACGCAGATGAAAATGGCGAGGCTCCAGGTGGCTTTCTCTATGAAGTCTGTAGTCTTGCGGTAGCCCATATACTGGTTGCCCTGGCTATAGTCGGAAGCGAGACCGCCACCTTTGGATTTCTGGATAAGTACGGCGCCGATGAGCAGCAATGCTGCTATCACGATAAGGATGCACAAAAAAATATACATGGTTAAGATATTTGTTTTTGATGCTCGGGACTGCCGGGGCAGACCTTTGCGTTGAGTTAAAATTCTTTCTCAGTGGCCTTGAATATGGATTACTTTTTTCAAGAATCGTATTTGGTCTGCAAAGTAAATACTTTTTTCCGGATTTTTCAAACTTATTTGGGTAATAATTTCAAGAGCGCGCGAATAATTGCCGTTTTTTATCAGAATCTTGGCAAAACTCTCCGATAAAGACGGTATTTCCGGCTCTTTTGCCTCTTTTTTCGGCTTGACTCTCTGCGGAGGATTGCCGACGAGAAAGGCATCGATGGCTCCGAGCGTGGCGTCGTCGGCAGGTGCGGCAGTTGAGTCTGCGGAGGCGGCCATCTCAAGTTCGAGCCGGCTGGCATAGTCGATTGCCGGGGCCACGGGCACAATGCCGCCGTCTGCCGCCGCATCGGCCGGTTGCCGCTCATCCCGGTGTCCGAAGCGTTCGAGAAATGAGTCGATCGTGTCTTCAGTCGAGAGGGAGGGCAGAGCCGAGGTCCCGTAGAAGTCGTGGAAATCGCAGCTGGCGTCGCCCAACAGGGCCCGCAGTGCGTCCGGATCCCCCACGTTGGCCGCAATGCGCCGACGCAGCTGACGAAGTTTTTCCGGATCCTTTTCCGTGTTGAGTTCCTTTATGGCGGGAATTATGTAGTAGGGGCAGTCTGTCATGGCCGTGTCGATTGAATGATTACCAGTTGCCGAGTGTAGCGTTGAATATCAGGTCTACGAGTTCGTCGCATATCTCCTCGCAGAGCCCGTCCTGCACGTCGGTGAGCATCAGCGAACTGTCAAACTGCCGGTAGGCGGAGAAAGACTGGTCCACGTCGTTTGCAGGGTTGATCCTGTCGGTGTATTTCACTTTCACCGTTATTGTAAGCCTTGTCTCTGTAGCGTAGGCGTCAGTGCCTACAGCCTGCGGGGAAAGCGAATAGCCGGTGATTTCGCCTGTCATCTCGAGGTCTGAGTTTCCGGCCACTTCCTGAAGGCGCGTCTGGCGTGTGATGGTGTTGAGCAGTTTGTTCTCAAACGTCTGTTGCAGCGGGGCGTAGACAAGCGCCGCGCGTATCGGGAATTCCGATACGTGTATGGTCTTGTATATGTCATAGTTCAGGGCGGAGCCGTTGAACTTGTAACTGATCGTGCAGCCGGTGAGCAGCATGATCGCCGATATCAGGAGTGTGAGATATGGAAGAAAGCGTTTCATAATTGGATTGTGCCTGTCGTGCGTCAGGATATGCCGAGATCCTGCATTTTCCTGTATAGGGTGCGGAGTGAGATGTGGAGTTCTTCCGCAGCGGTCTTCTTGTTGCCGCCATGGCGAGCGAGAGTCTCTTCTATCACTCTTCTTTCCGACTCGTCGAGAGGATTCGGCCCGTAGGGGGCTGCGGGTTCCCGGCTCGGTGCCATGAGGGCCCTCACATCGGAGTAGGGGGTGCTGTGCACGTTGAGATCATCGTTGTTGCTGCTTATCTGCCGGCGCAGTGACTCTATGTCCTCGCGCATGGCAAAGAGCATCTGCCAGAGCATCTTGCGCTCGGCCTGATAACTGTCGTCGGCCGGGGGGGCGATCATCGGTGTCGAGTCCGGGGTGTGGCCGATTGGCAGCGGGTCGAGCATGGCGTCGCGCGAGATCTCCCTGCCGGCTTCAAAAAGCGCGAGCTGGTCGATCACGTTCTTGAGCTGGCGCACGTTGCCGGGCCAGTTGTAGAGTTTCATCGTGCGCTTGGCGTCCTCGCTGAAGGTGATGGGCCTTGTCATGTACTTCTCGGAAAAGTCCGCCGCGAATTTGCGCGCGAGCAGTATCACGTCGTCGCCACGGTCGTGGAGCGCCGGCACATTGATCACCACTGTCGAGAGCCGGTAGTAGAGGTCTTCGCGGAAGCGCCCTTCGGCCACTGCCTTGATCAGGTCCACATTGGTGGCCGCCACTACCCGGATGTCGGTGGTCTGCACCGTGCTGCTGCCGACTTTCAGAAACTCTCCCGATTCCAGCACTCTCAGCAGCCGGGCCTGGGTGGTGAGGGGGAGTTCGGCCACTTCGTCAAGAAAGATGGTGCCGCCGTCGGCCTCCTCGAAATAACCCTTGCGGGAAGACACCGCGCCGGTGAACGACCCTTTCTCATGGCCGAACAGCTCGCTGTCGATGGTGCCCTCAGGGATCGCGCCGCAGTTGACCGCTATGAATTTCTTATGTTTCCGCGCTCCAAACTGATGGATTATCTTGGGGAAGAATTCTTTTCCGGCTCCGGATGGCCCGGTGACAAGCACCGACAGGTCTATCGGGGCGACAGCAAGCGCGCGCTTGATCGCCTCGATAAGTGCGGGAGAGTCGCCGATGATCGACAATCTCTGCTTCACACGGAGTATGTCCTCGGATATTTCAGGATTGGAGGGTTTCATTTGCAATTGTCGCATCCGCAGTTGTCGCCGCAGCCACATTCATCGCCGCATCCGCATCCGTCGCCATCCTCGCCATGGTGATGGCCGCAGCCGCCTCCGCAGCCGCACGAGTGCTTGGGATGGAGCTCATCTTCGGTGGCGTCGCGCACCTCGATCACCTCGCCCTCAAACTCCACGGTCTTTCCGGCGAAAGGATGGTTGAAATCCATGACCACTGTCTCCGGTGTCACTTCCTTCACGTAGCCGCTCACGATCTGGCCTGTGTTGGTCATCATGTCGAGCACTAAGCCCGGCTCGACCTTGACTGCCATCTTGCCGTCGCGCATGAAAGCCTCCACCGGCACATGCTGCACGTATTCCTCATTTCTTTCGCCGAACGCCACTTCCGGCGGGAGAGTGACTCCGAATCTGTCGCCCGCCGAAAGTCCCTTAAGGGTGGCTGCGAGTCCGGGTATCACGTCCTGGCTGGCTCCGTAGATCATTACGTCGGGCGCCTCGGGCTTTGCCTCGAAAAGCACTTCGTGGCTGTCGGCGTCTTTTACTGTATATGCGAATGCGACAAACTTGCCGTTGTCGATTATCTCTTTCTTATTGTCCATTTTATATCGTTTGTTTGTATGTTCTGTCGGTATAACAATCCTGACGCGGGTTCCGTTCTATTCTGCCGGCATGTCGTCCGCATTGCCTTCAGCCGGGATGTCGTCGGGATTTTCTTCCTCTTCGTCTTCTTCCGACTCGTCGGGGTGCTTGAGCAGATACTGCTCGTGGATCTGGCGGACATCGAAGTAGAATCCTTTCTGCACCTTGTCGCGCAGGCGTTTTGCAGTCTCGTCTTCCGGCTCCACTACGAGATAGTCGAAGCCGGGTTCGACAAACTGGGCGTCTACCGCATGGTAGCCCATCAGCTGCACCATGTCGTATTCATGGGCCGGATATATCACATACCAGGCGTTTTCCTCATCTTCTCCGGTTCCGGTGCTTTTGATCGCGCCAAGCAGATGCTCGAGCCTGTATTCCCAGATCTTCGCGCTCATGTCCTTGCGGCGTTCCTTGAGCACATGCACCAGAAAAGACATCTGCCGCAGGTCGAAAGGATTGTCGAGCAGGGTCAGTTCCGAATATTTGCGGATAGTGTCGATTTCCTCTTTCGTGTGCGAGGTCTTGTTGCGGTATTGGTCGGTGACTGCTGAATATGGCGACTCCCGGTAGGGATCATAGTCTTCCTGGAACATATATCCCAGATATAGATGCCGGAACTCCTCGCCTGTCATGGTCGTGTCGTTGCGGTTGAATTTCTCCATCAGTTTCGGGAAATACATCTTGCCGGCGGGGTCGAGGGTGGCCTTCCGTATCTCGTCGAGATCCGGACGGGTCACGGTCACTTTCCGTTTCGACGATTTGCTCTGCTTCACCGTCGGACTTTTCGAGTCAGGGTTTATGTCGGCGGCGGTCAGAGCCCAGTTGCCCGATGATTTTCCGGAAGTGGACCTGCGGCGCTTGCTTTTCTTCTTGCGGCTCGTGGCAGTGGTCTTTGCCTTCGCCTTTGATCTTTTTCTTGCCGCGTCGATATTGTCGGGGGCTGCCAGACACAGCATCAGTGTCAGCAGCAGAATCCATAGCGCCGAGTGATGGATCCGAGCTGCCTTGCTGTGAGATGATATGTCTGATCTGCTTATGTCGCTTGGGTTTGTCATATTCCATCTGGGGTATTTGTCCCCTTGTCTATAACGCGGAAACGGCCCGTTTATTGTTTGTCGTGTCCGGCATTTTCTGCCGGCGCCGTGCCGGAGGCCGCGGGCTGGCGCTGTATCTCCGGATATTCTATGCGGGAGTGGTAGATGGTGGCGAGGCGTTTCTTGAAGGTCGCCTTGATGGTGTTGACGTCGCGGAAGTCGAGGGGGGAGTCGTTGTAGAGCCCGTCGGCCATCTGGGAGTCTATGATCTTGTCTACCAGCACGTCGATCGACTTCTGGCTGTAGTCCTTAAGCGAGCGGGAAGCCGCTTCCACGGCATCGGCCATCATCACTATGGTGGTCTCCTTGGTGCGGGGATTTGGTCCGGGATACTGATACAGCCTTTTGTCTACGGTCCCTTCCGGACTCTCGTTGACGGCTGTGTTGTAGAAATATTTGGTCACACCCTTTCCATGGTGCTCCGCGATGAAGTCTTTGATCACCTGCGGAAGTTTCGCATGGCTGGCGATGCTGAGTCCGTCGGTGACGTGGCTTATTATCTTGCGGGCGCTCGTGGCAGGATCAAGACCTGCGTGGGGGTTGACACCATGCTGGTTTTCGGTGAAGAAGATAGGCGATTCGCTCTTGCCTATGTCGTGGTAGAGCGCCCCTGTACGCACGAGAGTGGTGTTGGCGCCTATGGCGCGCGCCGCCTCTGCGGCGAGGGTTGACACCTGCATGGAGTGCTGGAAGGTGCCGGGGGCCACTTCGGCCAGATTCCGCAGTATCGGGTTGTTTATGTCGCTGAGTTCCACAAGAGTCACCGTCGATGTGAATCCGAATATGCGTTCCACCACTAATATGAGGATATAGGCGAAGGAGAGGAGCACGCTGTTGATGGCAAACACTCCGGCTATCCTCCATGAGAATCCAGACAGGTCGCCCTCATAGAGTGTCTGCATCACCGCGTAGCTGAAGATGTAGAGCACGAAGGATATTATGGCGGTGTTGAGCAGCTGGCTCCGGCGCGAGAGGTGGTAGATGCTGAAAGTGGCGCAAACGCCGACCACAAACTGCATCACCACAAACTGAAACTGGAAAGGCGCGGCGAGGGCCGTCATGAGCACGCACACGGTGTGGGCGAAAATCGCGGTCCGCGAGTCCATGAAGACGGAGATGATTATGGGGAGGCCGGCGAAGGGTATGATGTAGAGCCCAAGTGTCAGTATGTCGGAAGCCCCTATGGCTATGACCACGAAGAAGGTCATCAGCGACACGAGGAAGATCATTTTCTTATTGTCGGCGAATATCTCCTTGCGGAAAAATGCCAGGAAAAGATAAAGGAGGGTGAAGAGCATCAGGATGAAGAGTCCCTGCGCCGCTATGAAGAACTTCCTCGATATCTCCATCGACTGGTTTTTCTCGAGTGAGTCAAGATAGTTGTTGAGGTTGGTGAAGATCTGCGCGTCGATGATATCGCCGCGGTCTACGATGCGCTGTCCTTTCTTGATCACGCCGAGCGCCGAGTTGACATTCAGATATTCCTGGTCGAGGAAGCGGTTGTTGGCGGTGGTGTCGATCACTATGTTCGGGACGAGACTCGCGCTCAGCGCCTTTGCGAGTTCGGGAGTGAGGCGCGCGTCCTGCTTGTGGGTGGATTTTGCCGCCACATAGGCCGAGTCGATCATCTTGAAGGCCTGGCTGCATGAGAGTATTCTTGAGGCGTCGACAAGTTTCACGGCGTTCATGTCTTCCGATTCGTCGCTGATGCGCAGTTGCGGAGTTGAGAATGAGTGTATCTTGTCGTATAGTTCGGTGCCTGCCACTCCGCGCTTGTATGCTTCCTGCAGCTGGCGGGCGAGAATCGCCACATCCGCGCTTTCGGCGTAGTTTCCGCTGATCTTGATAAACCGGTCGACGGTCTGCGCCGCCACTCTGTTGTCGCGGGCCACAAACGGCACGAACGCCTTGTCGATGCTGTCGCGCATCAGCCGGGCGGATACGGAATCGCGCATCACCGGGGTATCGAATTCCGCAGTAAGCAGCGGGTATCGCCATGGCTGGTTGAGCTCGTAGCTGAAGTTCTGGTGGTCGCTTCTCATTATGAGCAGCAGAATCACGATCGATGCGGCGATGGCTGCGCCATACTTCACCAGCATCTCTTTCTTCAATATGTTGTTGACCCTCATCATGTGTTTGATTTTCTCTGGTTTCTGATATGTTGTCTCACTAAGTTGCGTGCGTGTGCCGTGACGCACCTTCCGAGCCAGCGCTCGTCGGGGGTCGCGCAGCGTGCGGTGATGATCTCCACAAGGTCGCCGCTTTCCAGCACGTATGCGGGGTTGAGGAGTTTCCGGTTGATCTTCCCTCCGATGCAGTGGTTGCCGAGGTCGGTGTGTATGGCGTAGGCCATGTCGAGCACCGTGGCGCCTGCCGGCAGGCTTATGAGGTCGCCGGCGGGTGTGAACACATATATCCTGTCTCTTATACACATCTCCGAGCCCACGAGACACT
>USNC01000043.1 GCA_900555915.1 uncultured Porphyromonadaceae bacterium
TATCTTACCCTCGACACAGATTTAGACTTCAAGACATCGAAACCGGTGTTTAAATCGCCGGAAGAAGCGACACGTGCGGGAGGCGCATCACGCCCCGGCGATCTCTCCTCATATATAGATGTGCCAACGACAAATGATTTCAGCGTAAAGATCGAGAAGACCGACGGCAGCTACAGCAATTCCTGGACCTCATATGCAGACTTCAAGAAATATGCAGCCGAAAACACATTCCCGACCGGAGCCTACACACTGACTGCATACTACGGAGAGAAAGGGAAGCAGGATTTCAACAGCCCCTACTTCGAGGCAACCGAGACCTTCACAGTGCTTGCCGAGCAGACGAGAGAGGTGTCGCTGACAGCGGCGTTGAAAAACTCCATGGTGAAGATCAACTACACCGACGGATTCAAGAACTACATGAAGGACTACTCCACAAAACTTCACACCGAGGGACGCACCGACGACATCGTGTTTCTACCGCTTGAAGAGAAAACGGCATTTGTGGAGCCGAACAAAGCCTCGCTGATAGTCAACTTCACCACAAAAGACAAGAACTTCACGAGCGCGATAAGCCTGGGCGAGTTTCCGCCAGAGGCCAAGACACTGCACAACATCACCCTCGACGTGACAGAGAACCCGAACGGGAGCAACACACTTGACGTGATATTTGACGACACGCTAGAAGATGTGGACGTATCAATCGATCTTACAGATGAACTGCTGACGACCCCGGCGCCGGTGATCACCTGCGAGGGTTTTGCGAGCGGGGAGACGATCGACGCATCGGCAGGGACGGCATCCGCCGGCAAACTCGCCATGACAGTCCTGGCCAAAGGGATCATCGGGAAAGCCATGCTGACGATAGAACCGGCGAATCCAGATTACCGTGCACCTTGGGGCAACGAACTCGACCTCTGCAAAGCCACAGCCACAGAGCAGAATCTGCTTAAAGATGCAGGGATATCAGCCGTCGGTTTCTTCAACAATCCCGACATGATGGCGACACTCGACATCACCAACTACACCCAAAGCCTCAAGAACGGAATCTACACCATATCGCTGACGGTAGAAGACCAGAACGGAGCCGTAAGCCAGCCGGCCACAGTGACGATCAACTGCGAGGCCATCAGCCTTACGCCCGTGGAGACCAGTCCGATAGCTTACGGAGCAAACGAAGCCAAGATAACGCTTGACTACAACGGGCAGAATCCGGAACGCGACGTTACGTTCAGCGTGACGAATGGGGGCACAGAATCGATAGCGCGCGTGATCAGTTGCGAGGAAGTGACCGCGACACGCGCGTTCGAGACACGGCGCTACATCTACACGCTTGAACTTCAGTCGCCAGTCATCAGCAGCAAGATCGGCATCAAAGCGAAGCACACCAGCGGCAGCGAGGCCAGCAGCGAGGCGACAGTGAGCATTCCCGACTACAGGATTTCGGCAGTGGACGCCTTTGCGCACTACGCCTATGTCAAGATAGAAGCCGACGCATCCGTGTTGGAGACAATCACCAACAACATCCGGTTTAAGTCAGCCGACCTGAACATCAGCGAGCGGGACGCAGCCAACGGCATACTGACTATAACCGGGCTTAATGAGGGCAGCACATATGGAATTGAGTCGAGTATCACCGGAGGCGAGATCTGGAACACCGAGATGCCGATTGAGACTGAGAGCGAGCTTGATATTCCTAATGGGGATTTCAGCCAACATGGGGAAATGCTTACCAGCGGAAAGTTACAAGTAGGAGGACAATATAAAGTACCGCCTGGCACATATACTTTAACTTCTTCATTCTCGCACACCCTGCCTACAGATTGGGCCACTGTCAATGACCTTACCGCATGGAGCGAAGCCTCCAATCAAAACACATGGTTTGTGGTTCCTTCCTCATGGCTCGACAACGGACGTGGATATATGAGAAACGTAGGATACAATCACTCTGGAGCCACACCATCAACCTCAGGAGTCGCGTTCAATACCAAATACTATTGCGAGAACAGCCCTTCTCAGGATCAGTTGAACAAGGCAGCCGGAGAGTTATTCCTTGGCCAATATTCATTCAACGGAGCGGAACACAGAGAAGAAGGGGTCGGATTTGCAAGCCGTCCGACGAGCATCACATTTGATTATGAATATAAAGCCACCAACGGAGACACCGGGTATGCGCACATCGAGATACTTGATCCGGAAGGAAACTCACTCGGCAAAGAAGACTTCGCACTGACAGAAGGAAGCGGAAGCAAGACAATCCAGATGAACTATGCCAAGTTCGGAAAAAAAGCCTCAGTATTGAAAGTTTCATTCAAGAGTTCCAATCAGGCCAACCCGCCTATAAATATTCCTACGGGATCTGCATTAAATGAGAATAAAGGTCTGGGTAGCCACACCCTTCCCGCCAACAGCTACCATGCGGTGGCGACGGGGTCTGAACTGTGGATTGACAATGTCACCGCGCATTATGGCTCCACGCCCGGCGGCGCGGCGAATGCACCGAGAAAAAACAGAACAACCAAGAAAAGCAGAAGATAAGCCATGACACGAAATATTAAAACCACAATACTTGCGGCCGCGGCATTGACCTTGCTGGGCGGCTGCGAGAAAGAGAAGATCAACTGGGGGGATCCCGATAAAGGGCAGCTCAACTGCAAGACGTTGACTGTGGACTACATCAACAGCGGACGTGATACCCGTGCCGGCGGAGTGGATGTAGATAAATTCACCGTAGATTTCATCAACACCGCCACGGGAGAGACCGCCAGGAGTTTCCTGTATGCGGAGATGCCGGAAGTGGTGGCGTTGCCGGTAGGCAACTACCGCGCCGAAGCGCACTACGGCGACAATCCGATTGCAGCATGGGAAGAGCCCTACTATCTCGGAGCCTCTGATTTTCAGATCACCGCAGGGAAGATAACCGACGTAGACCCGGTGGAATGCGCGCTCAGCAACATCCGCATACGAGTGAATATCAGCGACAACGGCACCAACATATTGGGCGACGACGTGAAGGTGACAGTAAGAGCCGGAGAGGAAGGCGAGCTCACCTTCGACAGCAGCACCAACGACAAGGCCGGATATTTCAGATACGTGACAGGCAGCAAAACGATCACCGCTACCCTATCGTGCACCATCGACGGTCAGAACATCGAATCGACCCAGGCATATGACAACGCCCAACCGGGCAACGCCTACACGATCAACTTCACCGTCAACAAGCCCGACAACATGGAGCCCGGCACCGTCACACCGGGCGACATCGAGGTTGACGCCACCATCACGATCAAGGACGAGAACCACGTGATCGATCCCAACGAGCCAGATGACAGCATCATCGAAGACGACATGCGACCGGTGGAGGGAGGCAAGGATCCGGTAGACCCGGACGACCCGAAAGACCCTGAGAATCCGGATGATCCGAAGCCATCGGCAGGACCGCAGATAATACCCTTGTCAGAAGGACTTATACTCGACCAGTGCTGCGTAGTATCGGAATGCCGATTCAAAGTGACGAGTGAGAGCGGCATCACCGCATTTAAAATCCGCATAGACTCAGAGGCGCTGCCACCCGAAGAACTTGAAGGAATCGGCCTTGCCGCAAACCTTGACCTTATCAATCCAGGGCAATACAAGGAACCGCTTGTCGGTTTCGGATTCGCAGTCGGCGACCAAGTAGAGAATCAGAAAGAAGTGGAGTTTGACATCACCGATTTCCTTGGACTCCTCCGAGGATTCGGACCGATGGAGCATAAGTTCCATCTAACCGTCACTGACGCCGACGGAACAAAAGAAGGATTCATCGGACTGAAATTCAACTGACACACAACTCAGAATAAAGGATACAATAATGAAAACGAATATCAATCATATATTTGCAGGGGTTGTGGGAGCCGCGCTCAGTACCGGACTCTGGAGCTGCACCTCGGAGACACCATTCGAGACTGACGGGACCGGAATAGTGCACCTGCACACCTCGGTCAACAGCATAACCACCCGTGCAGGGGAAGAGAATGACGCCGACCCTCGCCAGCAACAACTGCGCGAAAACTGCATCATATACATATCGCGCCAGAACGGCGACAAGAACAACGACGGCCTGATAAAGAAATGGAAAGGTCTCGACAATGTAGACTCCTCCATAGTGCTCAAGGCCGGGAACTACGTGGCCGAAGCTTGGACGGGCGACTCAATCTCCGCATCTTTCGACAAGATATTCTACAGAGGTTATCAGCCCTTCACCGTCACAAAAAACGGCAACCACAACGTATCTGTCAACTGCCGCATCAGAAATGTGGTGGTCTCGATCAACACGTCAAGCATCGACCCGAACCTGATGCGCGACGACTACGAGATGACCATCAGAAACCATGCCGCGGAGAAAGGAGAACTGACATTCACCAAAGCCAACGCAGAGAGTGAGCGGGCCTACTTCATGATGCCCACCGACGACACACAACTCGAATACACCATCAAAGGCACACGCAAGGACGGGAAGAAATTCGAGAAATCGGGCACCATCGACAATGTGGAGAGCGCCCACCACTACATAATCAGTTTCAAATACGACCCCAACCAGGACGACAACACGGGAGCCGCCTTCATCAAGATCAACATCAAGGATGAAGAGATAGGAGAGACGGGGAATGTCACAGTTGCGACCGGACCCTCGATCAGCGGCGTCGGTTTTAAAGTGGCCAAGCAGCAGGTATGCACCGACGACACAGCGATACCCAGCAGTTACGACCTCAGAATCTGCGCATTCGGCGAGGGATTCGATGCCCTGAAGGTAGAAACAGAAGACTGGCAGGCCTTCGGACTGCCGTCGGCAAGCCTCGACATGCTTGACGCAGCCACTCAGAGCCAGTGCAAGGGAGCAGGACTTGAGTTCGTGGCCCCCGAATATAAGGAAAGCACCAATGTCAGCACCGCGATATTGAGTTTCATGCGCGACATGATAGAGCGGCTTCCGGCGCGCGACACCGAGTATGTGGTCAACATCACAGCAACCGACACCAACCGCAAGAACGGAGAGTCAAAAGGACAGACGACCACAGTCCAGCTCCGCATAGCGCGCAGCAATGAAGCCATCGTGGTGGAAGACCCGATAGTGGTAGACCGCATGGACACAGATAAGAACCCGATGAGCGTCACCGGCAGCGGCGCCACCATCACTTTCAGCCTATCTGAAGACTACGAGGGGACACCGGGAGTAGAATACCGCAAGGCAGGGGAAGAAGCGTGGACATTCGCAGCCGCAGTCAGCCGGACTTACGCCCCGCTCCGGGCTCCGCGCAAAGCAGCGGGAAACACCGTCACTCTGACCGGCCTGACCCCCGGCACATCCTACCAATACCGCGCATGCTGCGGCGATTTCCACGGAGAGGAGATTTATACCTTCACCACGGAGACACCGTTTGTCTTGCCCAACGCAAGTTTTGAGCAATGGTCCACCTACTCCGCAAAGACTATTCTTGGCACCAAAACGGTTATTCTCCCGGGTGACACCGGCGACAAGACCACCTCTTTCTGGGGATCCGGCAACGAAGGAGGCGCCACCGCCAACAAAGTACTGACTGACAAGACCGACAATCCGGTGCACAGCGGCCAATACTCGGCCCGTCTCGCATCCGACGCAGCATTGGGCATCATAGCGGCAGGCAACCTCTTCATCGGTGAATATGTAAGGACCGACGGCACCAACGGCGTGCTCTCCGTAGGAAGGGAATACAACGGAACGCACCCGGCCAAACTACGGGTATATGCCAATTACCGGCCGGCAATCGGGGTGACGGGGACATCGAAAATAGACGAGAATGTCAAACCTTCAGACTTCACCGACGGCTGTACGGACCATGGCCAGATCTTCATAGCACTCACTACAGAGCCGATGGAAATCAGGACCAATCCGAGCGACAGAAAACTCTTCGACAAAGAGGATCAGACAGTGCTCGCCTACGGACAGGTGACCTGGACAGAGGCTTTCGGAGCCGACAACACACTGGAGGCCATTGAGATTCCTTTTGAATACAATGAAAGAGCTAACAGCCAGAAGCCGAAATATATCGTAATAGTCTGCTCGGCTTCGAAATATGGAGATTACTTCAGCGGAGCAAAAGGCTCGACAATGATACTCGACGACTTTGAGCTGGAGTATTGACACTGACAGGCAAAAGGGCAAGCCCTCTTGAACGGGACAGCTTCGCGCTACTGCAATCTGCTAATTGCAACAATTAAGAAGCATGATCTAAAATTCACAAAAGGGCAAGCCCTTTTGAACGGAACAGCTTCGCGCTACTGCAATCTACTAATTGCAACAATTAAGAAGCATGATCTAAAATTCACAAAAGCGCGAAGCTGTTCCGTTATCAAGGGCTTGCCTTTGATCATCGACAGCATGTGTAATCCTTCAAAATATAGCCACATGGCATCTGACTTTAAATATGATTATTTTCGACCGCTAATACCCAATGGTCTCCGTCGGGCGCCTTGGCATGATTATCGAAGCCGATGCATATACATGATTACGATGAATGCCGCTCCCGGTATATCGCCATTCTCTATGTTGGCAGGAGACCTCAACTCACGTGCCTATCCCCCGACAACCATCCGCACACCCCTTGGAGAAATAATCCATCAACAGATTTCCGCGATTAAAAAGAATTTTCCTTTTGCTAAGATTCTACGAAGAATCGTAATGCCTGAGCATATCCATTTTGTAATTTTCATTGAAGTTGCAGATAAATGTCACCTTTCGGATATCATCAGCTGGCTGAAGGTGGCAATCGGACAGTTATGGTCAAGAGTTTACGGCATATACTCGACTATATTTGAGGAAGGATATCATGACAGGATACTTTTACAGAAAGGACAATTAAAAAAGATACTGAATTATGTCAGCAACAATCCCCGGCGCCGCATGGAAAGGTTGTCATATCGTGGCTTTCACTTAAGGCATAACATCACAGATGCGTCGGGTTGCCGCTATGAGGCGTATGGGAATATACATTTACTCGAAGACTGCAATATAGCCAATATAAAAATCAGTAGCCATGACAATCCGGCACTGCTGAAAAAGAAGAAAATCATATGGAAACATACAGTGGAAAACTGTGGAGTATTGGTATCTCCGTTCATATCCGCTTCAGAGAAAAAAGTCAGAGACTGGAGCATTGAGAATGGCGGACGACTTATTCTTATTGAAGGGAACGGATTCGGACACATATATTCGCCGAAGGGGAAATTGCATGATCTGTGCAATCAGGGACGGTTGCTGATCATAGCGCCTACGACTCACTCGACAGCCAATATTAAATATACGCGGCAGATGTGTGAGGATATGAATAATCTTGCTTCAGAAATAGCAAAAGGAAAGATTAGAAGGATTTGACTCGGCAAAAGGGCAAGCCCTTTTGAACGGAACTGCTTCGCGACTCGGGGAATTCGCGACCCGGGGGATTCGCTACTCGGGGATTCGCTACTCGGGGGATTCGCGGCTTGGAGGGCGAGAAAATACGGATTTGGCAAAATAAAAATTGAGAAAAGGACATCTGCGTGCTCTATATTTTGACTTTCAATTAATTTTTAGTAAATTTGCGGGCAAAACTACAATGAAGAAACTGACAAAGGTGCTGATGACGCTGATCCTGCTGATGGCGGGGACACAGACCGAAGCCAAGGCCCAGGAGGAATTCGAGCCTGACTTCGAGTCGGTGTGTTTTGTGCCCAAGGGGCAATGGATCACAGGCGTCAGTGTCTCATACAGCCAATCGACGCATGACAACTACCAGTTTCTGGTGCTTGAGAATGTGAACGGCGACACATACAGTCTGAAAGTATCACCGATGGTGCTCTTCACCTTCAAGAACGATGTGGCAGCCGGCGGCAAGTTCGGCTACAACCGCAGCCTGACCAAGCTTGAGAATGCCGACATAGTGCTCGATCCGGAGACGAACTACAAAATGGACCACGTGTATCGCCTGGCCCACAGTTACCATGGCATGGCCGTGCTCCGCAATTATTTCTCGCTGGGCAGGTCGCAGCGATTCGGCATCTTCACCGAGACTCAGTTTGAGTTGGGAGGAGGCCAGGCCAAGCTGATGAGCGGCACCGGGGAAAGCCTCACCGGCAACTATGAGAAAAGCTACAACATCGGTGTGGGCGTCGCGCCCGGCATGGCCGTCTTCCTCAACAACTTCGCAGCGCTTGAGGTGAATATCGGCGTGCTCGGTTTTGAATACCGGCACATCACCACGATCACCGACCAGATCTACGACGCACACCTGAAGACACGCAGCGCCAACTTCAAGATAAACTTATTCTCGATCACCTTCGGGGTGGCATTCTATCTATGACGACCATGAACACAAGAAGCAAGACACTACTCAGCGCCTCGATGCTGGCGCTTGCCACGGCTTCCTGCCTTCATGCGGAAAGCGCGCCCTCCCCCACCCCGGAGAAGGAGGTTAACGACACGGTGGTGAGCGAGGCCACCAGGAGCATCATAGAGACATTCGGCGATCTCTCGCGGACTGCCACCAAACTGTCGGAGACAGCGCTCAAGCTCCTGGAGGCCCAGGATGAGATAGACCGCCGCAGAGAGGGAGGAGGCGAGATAAAGAACCAGACCACCACGCGGACAAGGCGCACCACCGGGAAGAGGAACGGGAGCGGCGCGGCGACACAGCGCGAAGAGAGCGAAGGGGGCAGCAGGCAGGCCGGCAACGGAGTGTATCTCGGCGAAGAGCCGGAGTATGATTACACAGGAATCGAGACCGAAGAGCAGACCGGCGGACCGGGAGTGTTCATAAGCGAGACGCCGGAGGAAACCGACACCCTGAGCGGCACCCTGGAATCGATCTGGGATCTCCAG
>USNC01000044.1 GCA_900555915.1 uncultured Porphyromonadaceae bacterium
CAGCGTCAGATGTGTATAAGAGACAGAAATAAGACAATGCGAACAATAATACATGACAAAGTGAACAGCCGCATGCGCCATGCGGCCGCGTTGCGGTCATTTCTGCTGCATGGCTCTCCAGTCGGCGATCCGCCGCATGGCCTCCTCTGTCTTTTCATGTGTGTTGAAGCCGGTGAGCCTGATGAAGCCTTCTCCGAGCCGGCCGAACCCGATGCCGGGCGTGCAGCTTATCTGCATGTCGTGCAGAAAATGGCGGAAGATGGCCCAGGAGTCGCTGCAGTCTGCGCTCCTCGCCCAGACGTAGGGCGACGATTCCCCTCCCCACACCTCGAATCCGCTCTCCCTGAGGGTTGCGGATATCATGCGGGCGTTGCGCAGGTAGTAGTCCACATTGGCCGCCGTCTGCCGGCGTCCTTCCTCGCTGTAGAGCGATTCGGCGGCGCGCTGCACTATGTAGCATGCGCCGTTGAACTTGGTGGTCTGGCGTCTGAGCCAGAGTTGCCTGAGAGGATGGAGCGATCCGTCGTCCGCATAGCCGTGAAGGTCGTCAGGCACAACGGTGTAGCCGCATCTTAGGCCGGTGAATCCTGCCGTCTTCGAATAGCTTCTCACTTCAATGGCGCATTTGCGTGCCCCTTCCGCTTCGTATATGCTGCGAGGTGTGAGGTCGTCGCATACATAGGCGCAGTAGGCTGAATCGTATATGATGAGGGCTTTCTCGCGCAGCGCGTAGTCTACCCATGCCTGCAGCTGCTCCCTGGTGAATACGGCGCCGGTGGGGTTGGCGGGGCTGCAGAGGAATATGATGTCGGCATGTCTTTCCGGAGGCATCGGGCAGAATCCGTTGGCCGGAGTGCAGTCGAGATATACCATGCGGTCGCTCCTGCCCCCGTCGATGCGGCCTCCTCTGCCCCCGATCACGTTGGCGTCGGCATACACCGGGTAGCCCGGGTCAGGTATGGCCACTATGCTGTCGGACGAATAGATGTCGCCGAGGTTGCCGAGGTCGCTTTTGGCTCCGTCGCTGATGAAGATTTCGTCGGGCGAGATGTCGATGCCGCGTGATCTGTAGTCGCCGTCGGCGATTGCCTCGCGTAGAAACAGATAGCCCTGTTCGGGTCCGTAGCCGTGGAATGTGGCGGGGGCGCCCATGTCGTCCACCGCCCGGTGCATGGCGCGCAGGGCTGCTTCGGGTATGGGAAGCGTCACGTCGCCTATGTCCATCCTGATCACTTCCGATTCAGGATGCGACGCACGGTAGTCGCGGAGCCGTGCCGCTACGGTGGAGAAAAGATAGGACTCGGGGAGAAGTGTGAAGTTGTCGTTGATTCTCATTTCAAGTTATGTCGTTGTTTTTCATATGGAGGTTGCCCTCTCTACATTGTCGGGGAGCGGAAAGTATGTTCCGCGGCAGATGAATTCCGCCGGACCGCTCATCAGCACGTGGCCGCTCTTTTCGTCCCATTCCACACGCAGTGTGCCCCCGCGCAGATGGATGTCTACGGTGCGTTCGGTGAGTCCGTTGAGCACGGCGGCCACTGCCGTGGCGCACGCCCCGGTGCCGCAGGCAAGAGTCTCGCCCGCGCCGCGTTCCCACACCCGCATCTCTATGTTGTGGCCGTCGATGACCCGGGCGAACTCTATATTGCTCTTGCGGGGGAAGATAGGAGCGCTCTCCAGCATCGGTCCGTGACGAAGCACTTGCTCGTCGGTGATACGGTCGGTGAAGATCACAGCGTGCGGATTGCCCATGCTCACCCCGGTGATGCGGTATTCTTTCCCGCAAGTCTTATAAGGCTCGTTGAGCATGATGTCGCCTTGGTGGCTTTCCACAGGTATGTCCGCCGGTCTGAGTATGGGGACTCCCATGTCGACAGTCACACTTTCCACAGTCCCTTCTTT
The DNA here is from genome assembly GCA_900555915.1 of uncultured Porphyromonadaceae bacterium. GTDB lineage: Bacteria > Bacteroidota > Bacteroidia > Bacteroidales > Muribaculaceae > Lepagella. The sequence goes on from USNC01000044.1 coordinate 1,903, forward strand.
CATCTGAAGCGTCAGCCGTCTTATCCCTCCCTTGGTTTCGAGCAGAAGGTCGGTCTTGTCGGTAAGTCCCGTTTCATAAACGTATTTGCCGACGCATCTCGAGGCGTTGCCACACATCTCGGCCTCCGAGCCGTCTGAGTTGAACATGCGCATCCTGAAGTCGGCAGTTTCCGATGGCAGTATCAGCACAAGGCCGTCGCTGCCCACTCCGAAGTGGCGGTCGCTGATGTCGCGGGCAAGCCTGTGCGGATCGCCGGGTTGGGATTCGGTCGCGTCTACATACACATAGTCATTGCCCGCGCCGTGCATTTTTGTGAAGCGTATGCCCGCTTCGGTTTTCCTTTCATATGATTTCATGCGATTCTGCTGTCGGAGTTGGATTCTCTCCTGTGCCGGAGGTGTTTATCTGCATCCTCTCGTTGCCCGGCAGCGACAGGAACATGCAGTTGCGGGCCATGTCGGCGGGCTTTTGCTGCGTGTCGGGGTGCAGTGTGATCAGGCGGCAGGCGTAGTCGGTCGGTATGGGATAGCGCAGATGGTGGGAATGCAGATGCTCTTCCAGCACTTCCCGGCAGCGTGCCGCCCGGGCGTCGGTCACCACGATGTCGATACCTCTCCATGCCTTCAGCAGGTCTGCGAGGGCTGTGCGCAGGGCCTCGGCATCGTCGCGGTCAACGAGGGAGAAACGTATCCCCTCACGGTAGGCGAGAGCCTCGCCGCCGTCCTTGTCTGTGTCGAAGAGAGCGGTCCTGCATTCCGCTTTCTGATAGTTGCGTATGATTTCGAGAATTGTGTCGTCGGGAGAGGCCGCTATCAGCACCCTTCGGGGCGGAAAAGCAAAACCGATGGTTCCTTTCCGTGGGCGTGCCGATGCAGAGCGGGGGGTGGCGCTGAGCCGTCCGGCCTTCAGATCTTCCATCCTTCTTTCAAGATAATTGTCTGCCATGACGCATATATGTGTGTTTTCGTCTGCAAAATAACTAAATCATTTTAATTCCCGCAAGCAAAACCCGCACTATAATCCAAAGCCTAAAACCTAACGCCTAAAACCTAACGCCTGACAATCTCACTTCCCCTTTTGCCCCTCAAAGAGCGAAGTGAGATCGTCGTAGTGGGTCTCGATGTAGCGTCCGGCCGGGTGAAGGAGTTTCACAGTGAAGTAGGAGGCTGCCGCACACACCGTCACCGGCAGTATATAGTTGAACGCTCCCGTCACTTCCGTGATAAGGAAGATGGCCATCACCGGCGCATGCACTATGCCGGCGAAGGTGGCCGACATGGCAAACATGGCGCACAGCGACACCGGGAGGTGTATTCCCCATATCGATTCCAGTGCCATGGAGAAGACCGTGCCGGCGAGTGTGCCCGCAAACAGTGTGGGGGCGAAATCGCCGGCCACGCCGCCCGCGCTGTTGGAGCATACCGTGGCGAGCGATTTCAGCAGAAGCATCACTGCGAGTATAAGCAGAAACCGGGAGGTGTCGCCGCTGTCGGTGGCGAGAAGTCCGGTGGCGAGCACGCCGCTGTGGTCGCCGTTGATGAGCTGCGTCATCACCGGGTATCCCTCACCGTACATGGCCGGAAACATGAAGAGGATGATGCCGGTGATCAGTCCGCCGCTCAGCCATGACACCCAGCGGCGCCGCCGGGTGCTGAAGAATCGGCGCATCACTATCGTCACCCAGTTGTAGATGAGCGAATAGATGCCGCAGAATACCCCCAGCGCGATCACCCAGTGTATCTCTACTCCGGGAATGTCCGCTTGCTGATATGGCATATACACCTGTGTGCCGGTGAAGGCGTAGCAAGTCACCGATGCGCACACACAGCTCATGATGAGTCCTATCACCGAAGTCGCCCCCATGTCCATGCGCAGCACCTCCAGAGTGAAGAGCACTCCGGCTATTGGCGATTTGAAAATACCGGCTATCCCCGCCCCGGCGCCGATGCCGATCATGATGCGGAGCATCCTCTCGTCGAGGCCGAGCCATCGGCCGAGGCGGCTGCCTATGGCCGCCCCGGCGAACGCTATCGGACCCTCGGCGCCGGCGGAGCCGCCAAACCCAAGTGTCAGTCCGCATGCGGCGATAGGGTCGTAGGCGAACTTGCCCGGTATGGAATAGTTCTTTGAGTTCAGATAGCCCACTATCTTGGAGGTGCAGTGCACCATTCCGGCGTGTGCCACCCATTTCTGCCATGCCACGGCCAGAAGGATGCCTGCGGCGGGAAGCGCCAGAAGCCATAGATCGGCGTCGCGCCATTGCAGGGTGTCGCCCAGAATATCATGGAGATGAGTCGAGATAAACTTGATGATCCATTTGAGCAGAAACGCGCCGAACCCCGCCAGACACCCCACGATGCAGGAGAAGATCACAATGAAGGCATTGCTGTTCTCATTTTTAAGATCCCAGTTCCGTATATTTTGTAATGTGTTTCTCAGCGACATAAAAAATGGTTTTGTATAAAATACAAAACCATTTAAATACCGTATAAGTTTAATTGCCGTATAAGTTCAAGGCCCACTCAGTAGAACCTAAAGCCTAAAGCCTAAAGCCTAAAGCCTACAGCCTTCAGCCTAAAGCCGCCGAAGCCTCGCGTATGCGGCGCATGGCCTCGCGGATGGTGTCGTCGGAAGTGGCGTAGCTCAGGCGCATGTAGCCCGGTGCTCCGAACGCGGCTCCGTCCACGCAGGCCACGTGTGCGGCCTCAAGCAGATACATGGTGTAGTCGCCGCTGCTGCCGATGGTCTTGCCGTCGGGAGTGGTCTTGCCGATGTAGGCGCTCACCTCGGGGAAGAGATAGAACGCACCTTCCGGTCGGTTCACCTTCCAGCCCGGTATTCCCTTGGCGAGCTGCACTATGAGGTCGCGTCTGCGCTCGAATGCGGCACGCATCTCGATGCGGAAATCCTGCGGGCCGTTGAGAGCCGCCTCGGCAGCCTTCTGCGCTATCGACGACGGACCGGAAGTGTATTGCCCCTGGAGTTTCCCCACAGCCTTGGCCACTTCTATCGGAGCCGCCAGATAGCCGATGCGCCAGCCGGTCATGGCGTAGGCCTTCGACACGCCGTTGATCACCACGGTCTGGTCAAACACCTCGGCGCATTCCGCTATGCTGTGCACCCTTCCCGGAAGGAAATTGATATGCTCGTAGATGTCGTCGGCGATTATCACGATCTCCGGATGCTTTGCCAGCACCGCTGCCAGACCCTTCAGTTCCTCTTCCGAATAGACACTGCCCGTAGGGTTGGAGGGATTGTTGAGGATGATCATACGGCTTTTGTCGGTGATGGCTGCCTCGAGCTGTGCGGGAGTGATCTTGAAATCCTGCTCCACGCCTGCCCATATCTCCACCACTTTCCCTTCTGCCAGGCGCACCATCTCCACATAGCTCACCCATGCCGGCATCGGGATTATCACCTCATCGCCCGGATTTATCAGCGACAGGACCGCGTTGCAGAGTTCCTGCTTGGCGCCGTTGCCTATCACGATCTGTGCGGGGGTATAGTCCAGGCCGTTCTCACGTTTCAGTTTCCCCACCACAGCCTCGCGCGTGGAGAGATAGCCCGACGCGGGGCTATATTTGGAGTAGTTCTCGTCGATGGCCTTTTTGGCGGCCTCTTTCACGAAGTCGGGGGTGTTGAAGTCCGGTTCGCCTACACTCATGGTTATCACATCGATGCCCTGCGCGCGGAGTTCGGCGCTTTTCTGGGTCATGGCCATAGTAGCGCTCTGCGCCATGGCGTTAATCCTGTCTGATATCCGTATCATATGTTTCCAAATAATTCTTTCTGTTGGTTTATATTCAGTCAAGTTCCGCGTCAAGCCGTTCGAGAAGTTGCGCAAGAGCCGGGTTGATCTTCAGGCATTCCTGAAGGAAAAGATGGTCGGGCAGTCGCTTGATGGTGTCGCGCGTCTGGTCTATCTCCACCTTTATGGTGATGAAGTCGTTGAGCACCTGCTGCCTGAGAAATTCCATGAGAGGCTTCATGTCGGTCTCGAGGGCCTGCACCTCCATGGGTTGCCCCACCTTGACAAGAAATTCCTCGGGAGCCGTCTGCTCAAGGCCGCTGTTGCGCATGGCGCTTGTCAGCACATGCTTCTTCTGGTTCTCTTTCTGCGTCTGGAATGCGGCCCAGGCCTGTGCGAACGCCTCGATGCCTACGCTTTCCCGATGCTGACGGCGCTGTTCTTCATATTGCGCCACCTTCTCCTGCAGCGCGGTGGTGTTGAGACGGAATCCCCCGGTCTGCGTCCTGCGTATCTGACGCGGACGGCCTCCGGCGTCCGGAGCCGCGGGAGCGGCTGGCCGTGTAGCCTCCGGATTCGCCGGACGCGGCTGTATGGGGGTGGCGACGGCAGGCGTGGCGGATGTGGACTGTGAGGCGCCGGGAGCGGGACCGCTCTTCCGGGCGCTGCCTGTGATGTCGCCTAACGGGATTTCACAGTCCACCAAGTCAAAAGGGGGTGTGGCGGGTTTCATCAGTTGGCCGAGGCGTATCAGCACCAGTTCCACCAGAAACTGTTTGTTGGTGGCTGTGCGGTACTGTATGTCCCCGTCGTTGAGCACCTTCATGGCGGCATAATACCACTGGAGCGGGAGCGAGGTGGCCTGCTGCGTGTAGCGCTCTGCCACGTCTTTCGAGGTCTCCAGAAGTTCCTGTGTGCGCGGGTCGGCCGCCACCATGAGGTTTCTCACATGGTCGGCAAGGCCGTTGAGGAAGAAGAGCGAGTCAAAGCCCTTGCTCCGCACTTCCTTATATATCAGAAGTGAGGCTGAGATGTCGCCGGTCCGGAACGTGTCGATCAGACGGAAATAATAGTCATAGTCGAGCACATTGAGGTTTTCGATTGTCTTTTCGTAGGTGATGTCGCCGCCTGAGGAGGCCGCCACCTGGTCGAAGATGGAAAGGGCGTCGCGCATTGCGCCGTCAGCCTTGCGTGCTATCACCTCCAGCCCGCGGCGGTCGGTGTTGATTCCCTCCTGCCTGCCGATATATTCCATCTGCTCCACCATGTCCTCGATGGTGATGCGCCTGAAGTCGTAGGTCTGGCAGCGGCTCAGGATAGTCGGGAGCACCTTGTGCTTCTCGGTGGTGGCCAGTATGAAGACTACATACGACGGCGGCTCCTCAAGGGTCTTGAGAAAAGCGTTGAATGCCTGCGACGACAGCATGTGCACCTCGTCGATGATGAAGACGCGGTATCTGCCGTTCTGCGGTGGAGTCTGCACCTGGTCGGTGATGTCGCGGATGTCGTCCACACTGTTGTTGGAGGCGGCGTCAAGTTCCACCACATTCACAGAATTGCCCCTTTCGATAGCCTTGCAGTTCTCGCACTCGCAGCAGGCCTCGCCGTCGGCGGTGGGGTTGAGGCAGTTGATTGTCTTGGCGAAAATCCTGGCACACGAAGTCTTTCCGACACCTCTCGGTCCGCAGAAGAGATATGCCTGGGCGAGCCTGTCAGACTTGATGGCATTCTTGAGCGTCGAGGTAAGTGCTTTCTGTCCGACTACGCTTGCAAACGTAGCCGGCCTGTATTTTCTTGCGCTTACGATATATTTTTCCATTGTTCACTATGACGGCGATAAACCGTATTCGCCGATCATGTTGCAAAATAAATAAAAAAAGCCGAGCGATGCAAATATTAATTCAAGTTTCGCGCCAAGCGAAACTTGAAGGCTTTAGGTTTTAGGCTTTAGGCTTTAGATTTTAGGCTGTGAGGTTATAAGGTTGGTTTATCGGTGGGCCAGACCAAGAGCCCGGGCCTAAGGCCTGAAGCCTACAGCCTAAAAAAACATCAAAATCCGCAAGTTTTACTTGCGGATTTTGATGTTTTTGCCTATATTTGCCTTCTCAATCACTAATACAGCACATACACATGAAAATTATATTACTGTCAGGTGGTTCCGGCAAGCGCCTGTGGCCACTTTCCAACGATGTGAGAAGCAAACAGTTCCTTCAACTGCTCGAGACCCCCGACGGACGACGCGAGTCGATGATACAGCGCGTGGTGCGCCAGATCTCGGCCACCGGACACGCCGACGGAATAGTGGTCGCCACCGGTGCCGCCCAGAAAGAATATGTCACGGCGCAGTTGGGTAAGAAGATCGGAATCGTCACCGAACCCTGCCGCCGCGACACCTTCCCGGCCATCGCCCTGTCGTGCGCATGGCTCGCCGCCCACGGCACATCGCCCGACGAACCGGTGATCGTCATGCCCTGCGACACATTCGCCGACGACACCTATTTCCAGACCGTATGCCGTATGGCCGACGCCGTCGAGGCCGGAAGCGCCGATATCGTGCTCATGGGCATCACGCCCACATATCCATCCGAGAAATACGGATATATAGTGCCCGCCGGTGCCGATCCCGACGCGTCCGGAGCATTCCGCGTGGCCCGTTTCACCGAGAAACCAGACGTCGAGACAGCCCGCACGCTTCTTTCGGAAGGCGCATATTGGAACGGGGGCGTGTTCGCATTCCGCCTCGGCCATCTGATGCGGATAGTGGAGAAATACATGCCCGGCAAGGACTTCGACAGCATACATGCCGACTATGAGCAGTTCCCGAAGATAAGTTTTGACTATGAAGTGGTGGAGAAAGCCGAATCGGTGGCCGTGGTGCCATATTCGGGCGAATGGCGCGACCTCGGCACCTGGAACACCCTCACCGAGAAACTACCCGCCTTCACCTCCGGCCCCGCCACCCTTCACCAGAGCACCAACACCCATACTGTCTCTTATACACATCTCCGAGCCCACGAGACACTGAGCGATCTCGTA
>USNC01000045.1 GCA_900555915.1 uncultured Porphyromonadaceae bacterium
ACGAGATCGCTCAGTGTCTCGTGGGCTCGGAGATGTGTATAAGAGACAGGGTCAACGACACTGTGAGACTGACTAAGCCGAAGGTGGATAAGAAGGATAATAAGAAAAAGAAAAAGAAGAAATCGAAGAAAAAACAGTCTGAGGAGGTAGACGAAGGCGGTGGCGACTCCGAAGTCAACGGCGATTCTGGAGCCAAGACCGACTCCGAAGATAAAAGAGGTGAAACAGATGGCAAGGATGCGGATGATGACAGCGGGGAGGACGAGGAACTTCCTCCGCCTCCGACTTTCAAGTTCCAGACTTCCGGACCCGACAAGGACATAGCGTTGCCAATTGCGCTGGAGGTGCCTGTTCCGCTCGCGCGCCTCGACAGCGCGGCTTTCAGACTTGAGGTGCAGGAAGACACGCTATGGAAAAAAGTGAGACTCCCTTATCGGCTGCAGAAGGCCGACACTCTGTCGGAGCGCAGATTCAGGATTGAATATCCCTGGGAGAGAGGCAAGTCTTACCGTCTGCTCGCCGATTCGCTCGCCGCTACTGACATATATGGTGTCGACAGTGAGAAACTGTCTTATGAGTTCACTACCAAGTCTGACGACGAGGTGTCGAATCTAAGGATTCAGCTCGCTGGCCTCGATGATAACATACCGGCTTTCGTGCAGCTTATCGAAAGCGGCGACAAACCCAAGTACACCGTCAAGGTGAAAGACGGTGTGGCGGAGTTCAAGGGTATCGACGGTGGTAAATACTTCGCCCGGCTGTATGAGGATTTCAATGGCGATGGCCGCTATACTCCCGGAAGCTACAGGCTGCAGCGGGTATATGGAACTCCGGTGAGTGATTCAGTCATTTCTCAGTCAGATTCAGTCATTCTTCAGTCAGACTCTGTCATTCTTCAGTCAGACTCTGTCATTCTTCAGTCAGACTCAGTCATTCTTCGGTCAGATTCAGTCATTCTTCAGTCAGATTCAGTCATTCTTCAGTCAGACTCTCTGGCGGTGACGGATGTCCCGGCTGCGGAACGGCGGCCGCTGACCGACAAGGAAACTGTGAGGAAATTGCTCGACATGGGCTATAGCCTGACTCCTCTCGACTCCGACACTGTAGGCACGGATATTCTGATAGCCATACAGCCTGATCTCGTATATTATTATCCTAAGACCATCAACGTGAAGAAGGCATGGGATATAGACCAGACTTGGAATGTGTTCGAAACTGCCCTCGACCTTCAGAAGCCTGCGAAGCTTAAGAAGAACAAGCCGAAACGTAAGAACAATCAGCAGTCCGAGCAGCCGGAGGAGGAAGAGGAGGATGAAGACGACCTCTTTAACAATCCTTTCAACCCCAACGACAGCAACAACCGCAACCGTCGCGGCGGCGGTGGCTTCCGCAACGCAAGATGACATTGTAATTAACCCCGGCTTTATAGGCCGGAGTCTCTTCTTTTTCCGACAGCAGGTTCCGAATGGATGCCTCCTGAGATCTTGGTATGATGTTCAGTGCTCCGTCTGCATGGCGGAGATTCAATGCGAAATTTGAATCTACTCTGGAAGCATGAAGGGAATCTGCACGGTGGCCTGGCTGTCTACCGGTTTCCCGTTCACGTTGGCCGGGATCCATGCCGGCATCCCTTTCACGAGGCGCAGCGCTTCGGCCTCGAGGTCTGGGTCGACAAGACGCACTATCGACAACTGCTCGCGGCTGCCGTCCTGCTTCACCAGAAATCGGACGTCTACTATCCCCTCTATGCCGTTGCGCATGGCCGCGGCCGGATAGTTCCGGTTCGCTTCGATGTATTCTGTCAGTTTGGCGGTGCCGCCCGGATACTGTGCCTGAACCGTGTCGGTGGAGGCTGTCTGTGCGGCTGCGGGCAGGGATGCCGCCATCGCAATGGCTATGATCGCTGATTTTTTCATGATTTTTATATTTTTGAAATGAGGCCTTGGCCTTTATTGTTTGACAATCTCGCGCCCCTGGAGTTTAATCCGAATCCCTGACAAGGTATGAGTTGTTGGCTTAGATAGAGAACGTAACGCCCGCCGAGCCGCCGATGCCGGTCGTCAGGGGTGAGTTGTAGTAGTAATAGTCCGGCCTGTAGTCGAGGATATTGTCGATGCTCACGCTGATGCTGACATGCTTTCCCAGTGTGTGCCCGAGTGTCAGGCCCAGCATCGGGTAGGCGGGATATCTCTGTGTGCGTGCCGGCTCGGGTGAATAAAGCGACATGACGTCGCCGGTCACTGCCGACATCCATTTGAAATTGACAGTGGCGTTCATTCTCCAGTCTTCTTTCCACTGGTGGCCGTAGTCGGCCTGGAAAGTGAGGGCGTGCGGGCGTGTCGGGTTTGCACGAAGGTCTCCTTTGTGATACTTCTCATATGTGTACACATATCCTGCCTGCACCGTCAGCCCGAACCCGAACGACTTGGCGGCGGTGACGTCGATTCCGCAGATGTGCATCTTGCGCAGGTTGAGATACTGGAGGCCTGAGATCGACTCGTTCCAGAGATATGAGATGCGGTGGTCCACAAGGTTGTGGAAGGCTGAGGCCGAGAGGTTCAGACTCCCTCTGGTGTATTCGCCGGAAAGGCTGAAGTTGTGGCTCGTCTCCGATTTCAGTGCCGGGTTGCCGTAGATGATGAAGATGCCGGCCATGTCGAAGTTCATGTAGAGTTCCTTCAGCGACGGGGCGCGGAATCCGGCTGCATAGTTCAGGCGCAGGCTCACGTCGCTCACTTGCCAGAGCACGCTCAGTTTAGGCGACAGCCGGTTGGCTTTGGATGCTGAGAACCAGTCGTAGCGCAGCCCCGGTACTATCCACAGTCGTTCTGCCGGATGCCAGTCCCATTGCAGGTATGCGTCCAGATTGGTCTGGGTGTGGGAGTCCCCTCCGAATTCATACGACATAAGATAGTCGTCAAGCCAGTCGCCTCCGGCGGTCACGGTGCCGAGGTCGTCAAACTCATGGGAATACTGCACATGAAGTGTGTTCTGACGGTTGCGGTAGTCGCGCTCCTGGATGCCGCTCTCCGGCAGATAGTCATACTTGTCGTATGTGTCGAATGAGTAGTTGGCTTTGAGATCCTTCCATTGTCCGGACACTCCGGCGGAGATGTCGCGGTAGCGCTCATATTTCTGTGGCGAACTTTTGCGCTGGCGGCTGAAATAAGACACTCTGGCGGCGATTGAGGAGTCTTCGCCGAATCGGTAGGTGGCTCTGTCCTTGATGTTCCAGCTGTGGGTGGCATAGGATGTGGTGAAATCACCTCGGTTGGGAAATTTGAACTCTGCCTGTGAGTCGTATCTCGCGTCGAGCGAATTGGCGAACCCTCCTTTGCGGAAGGTGGCGAGTGCCCCGTATCTCTGCATCGTGTGCGACCCGTAGCGGGCGTCGAGCGTGAGGTGCGTCCCTTCGCGTGGTGTCGCCGAGATTATATTTATCACTCCTCCCGATGCGTTCGACCCGTAGAGCGTGGATGCCGCTCCTTTTACTATCTCCACCCTTTCGGCGTTCTGGAGATTCAGACGCGAGTAGTCCGGATTGTCGAGCGTCTCCCCGGCGAGGCGTTCGCCGTCTATCAGGAAGAGAATGCCGCCTCCTCCGAATCCGCTGAAGTTGATCTGGGGATTCTGCGCCATGCCGAGCGAGAACTCCACTCCCGGCAGTTTCTGCTCAAGCAGGGCTCCGATGTCTCCTTTACCGCTCCGTTTTATCTCGGCGGCTGTCAGGATGCGCGTTATCACGGGCGTGTCTTTCAGTAGCTTCGGAGTGCGTGTCGCTGTGACTACTACCGTCTCAAGCGTGTCGGCAGCGGATATGTCAAGGTTGGGAACGGCTTCTGTAGAGCCGCTCCCAACCATCAGTGCTGTAGTGATCAGTGCTGTTGCAGTCACTTATTTTTTCAAGGTGCCTGTGAATGTGAAGTTGATAGGCATAGGCATTTTGCCGGGGGTCACTGTGTAGTTGAGCGTAACGTCGCTTCCCTTCACTGTCCCTTCGAGCCTTCCGGAGTATGCCACTCCCTCTACCGTCAGGTTGAAGTCGTCGTCCTCAAGCAGATATGCGCCGGTCGCTTTCTCAACGTCCACACCGCTGACAGTCAGCTCGTGGATGGTCTGCGGATTGGGGTTGCCGGGCATGGTGAATGTGCAGGCGGGCAATACCACCGTGGCGTCATCGCTCTCTTTCTCGCTGCGGATCACGAGGTCGTATTCGCCGTCGAAACTGCAGTCTACGGTCATCACTTTAGCAGCCAGAGTGCCGTGGTATGTCCCTGCTACCGCTGCGGCTGCTCCCTCGTTGTCCTTGTTTTTATCGTCATCGTCATTGTCGCAGCCTGTCATGAAGACTGCGCCGGATATCATGACTGACAGAATAAGAAGCAGGCTGGCGAATCTTTTCATCACTGCTGTCCTCCTATCTTTATAAGTTCTACTTCAAAGATGAGCGGTGCGTTCGGTGGAATAGGACCGCCGGGGGTGCCCATCTCGCCGTAGGCGAGGTCGCTCGGGATATAGAATACTGTCGTGCCTCCCTCCTTCATCAGCTGCAAACCTTCGGTCCAGCCCTTTATCACAGCCTGAAGCGGGAATGTGGCGGGCTCGCCGCGCTGCACTGAGGAGTCGAATACTGTGCCGTCAAGCAGACGGCCCGTGTAGTGTACTGTCACCATGTCGGTGGCGGTTGGGGCGGCGCCGGTGCCTTCGGTCACTGTCACGTATTTAAGTCCGGAGGGTGTGGTGGCGTAGCCTTCGCTCCCTTCAAAGAAGGCGGCGTTGTATTTGCCGAGTCCATTGTCGCTTTCTGCTTCGAGCACTGTCGCCACGAGCGAGTCTACGGATGCTGTGTCGGCGCTTCCCGGCTTTTTCTTGCCGCACGATGCCACACACATCGAAGCCACAGCCACCGTCATGGCGGCCGCAGCCAGTTTGAAATTCCTTTTCATTTTAGAATCATATGTTTGGTTCCGCTTGTCCCGTCGGGGACAAGCGGAAATGTTTTCTTACACGTGGTCTTTACTTTTTGACTACCTTGATGAGTTCCACATCGAAGATAAGAGTGGAGTGCGGCGGTATGGCGTTGGGCACTCCCTGTGCGCCGTAGGCGAGGTCGCTCGGGATGAAGAATGTGTATTTCGCTCCTTCTTTCATCAGCTGCACGCCCTCTGTCCAGCCCGGTATCACGCGGTTGAGCGGGAATGTGGCAGGCTCTCCGCGGCTTACGGAAGAGTCGAACACAGTGCCGTCGAGCAGACGGCCGGTATAGTGCACGGTAACTTCATCGGTGGCCGACGGCTGTGCGCCTGCTCCTTCTTTCTCTACTACGTATTGCAGACCGCTTGCTGTCTCCTTGACTCCTTCGCGGGTCTTGTTCTCGGCAAGGAACTTGGTGCCGGCTTCCTTGGCCACCGCCTCTGCCTTCTGCTGAAGATCCATCAGATATTCGTTGATCATCTTCTGGCATTCTTCCTCTGATATTTCCGGTGTGCCTCCGTCAAATGCGACTTTCACACCGTTCCTGAAAGTTTCTGCGTCAAATTCCTTCACGCCCATAGCCTTCAGCTGCTTACCCATAAGCACGCCCCAGGCATAACTTAATTTATCCATAATTCTTATTGTTCTTTTTTCTTTTATTGGAACCTTATTGTGAATGACTCCAATTATAAAAACGTTTATTTTTAGTTTTTAGTTTTCGGTTTTGCTTTTTTTAGGCGTTGTTTAAATCCATGTCTTAACATTATTTTGGCATTATTTTCTGTTGCCCCCTGCATAATCTTTGAAAATCATTTGGAAATTTGCAGGTTTATGATTAACTTTGCAGTCGCTAAGGGAATGGCGCCTATTTTTTTCCTTAGTATCTACTTTTTCATAAGTTTATAGTTCTGCCGTCTCGGCAGTGCGGGTCCGGTAGCTCAGCTGGATAGAGCAACAGCCTTCTAAGCTGTGGGTCTTGGGTTCGAATCCCAACCGGATCACCGAAGAAAATTCCAAATTGCTAATATTTAGCAGTTTGGAATTTTCTTTCTTCATATAAAATTGCCGGAAAGTTTGTCTGGGTGTCTCGTTTATTTGTTCATGCGCCGGAGCTTCAGCTCCGCTTAAGTCAGTAGATTTCTCTGCCCGCGACTCTGTTCTCACTCATGTGTATTCCTCTCCGAAGCGCTCGCGGATGTCGTTGACTATATTGCGGATCTTCTGCTCCGATTCTATGGGGCAGATAAGCAGGGCGTTGGAGGTGTCGGCCACTATGTAGTCGCTGAGCCCCGACACCACTACCACCTTGTCGCCTTCTTCCGAGACTATGCAGCCATGGCTGTCGTATAGTAGCGTGCGCGCGTTCTGCGTCACATTCCCTCCTTTTGTCTTGGGCGAGAGGTCGTAGAGTGCTTTCCAGGTGCTCAGATCGCTCCAGCCTATGTCCGTCTCAAGCACATAGGCGTTGTCGGCCCTGTCAATTATGGCGTATTCCACAGGCAGGGACTCCGCTTTCGGAAAGTTCTCGCTGATAAACCGCTGCTCGCCGAGGCTGCGGTAGATCTCCCGGTCCACATCGAATATCGATGCGAGGTCGGGAGCATACCGTCCGAAAGCGCGTATCGCAGATTTTGCGGTCCATACGTATATGCCGGAGTTCCACAGAAACTCGCCTGAGCGCAGGAAGATGTCGGCCATCTCCCTGTCGGGCTTCTCCGCCACCGTCTTTATTCTCGAGATCGACGTGCACTCTCTGAAGGGATTCCCTTTCTGAAGATAGCAATGTGTGGTGTCCGCCGTCGAGGGTGTTATGCCGAGTGCCAGTAGCCGGTCGGCGTTTTCCACAAACTCGAAACCTTGTCTCAGTGTGGCATGGAATGCGTTCTCCTTCAGTATGACGTTGTCGGCCGGCATGGTCACGAACGACGCGTCGGGATGACGCGCCGCTATATGATGCGCGGCCCAGAGTATTCCAGGTGCGGTGTCGCGACGCGAGGGCTCGAGAAGTATGTGCTCCTTCGAGATCCACGGCAATTGCTCACGCAGCGCGTCGGCGTAGAGCTCGTTGGTGAGAAATATGATGTTCTGTTCCGGCACGAGCGCGCGTATCCTCTCCACCGTCAGCTGAAGCAGTGTCTGTCCGGTGCCGAAAAAGTCGATAAACTGTTTCGGCCGCCTCTCGCGGCTGAATGGCCAGAATCGGGTGCCGGCTCCGCCGCACATTATGACGCAGTATCTTTCCATATCGCTCCCTGTTGCCTAATGTCTGTCACCTATAGTCGAATGCCTATAGCCTAATGCCTACAGCCTATAGCCTAATGCCTACAGCCTATCACTCCATCAGTCAGTATCTTCCGTGCGGAACTGATGCTTCACTCCCTCCACCACGTTGATGATCATGTCGCCGATCTTCTCTATCTCGCCTACTATGTCCATGAAGAAGATGCCGTCCTGGAAATCGTAGACCTTATTGTTGATGTTGGCGATATTGGTGTCGCGAAGCTGGTTGCGGTAGTTGTTGATCTCCCGCTCTATGTTGTAGGCCTTGATGATCTTCGACTCGTCGGGCGCCGACATCTCTTTCAGTATCTCCTGCATGTTGTCCATGGCGCGGTCGGCTATGGCAAACATACGGTCGATCTCCTCGTCTATCACCGAGGTGAACTTCACGTTGTTCTGAAGCTTGCGCTTCGTGGTGCGCGCCACGTTGTAGCAGCAGTCGCCGATCGACTCTATCTCGCTCACTACCCTGAGCATTCCCGCTATGCGCATCTTGCTGGCTGGCGAGAGGCGTCCTTCCGACACCTTGTTGAGATAATTGCCTATCTCGATTTCCATACGGTCGGAGATGTCTTCATATTTCTCTATACGGGAATATACCTCCGAATATTTCGGGTCGTCTCCCTTCAGATGTATTATCTCCTTGTCCATGCCCAGCATACGGCCTACACGGCGCCCATACATCTCGATCTCCTGCTGCGCCTGCGTTATATTGAGCTCCGATGCCGACAGCAGGCCGTGGTTGATATATTTGAGCGAGAATTCCTCCTCCTCGTCCTTGTGCTTCGCGGGCATGATCCAGCATACGATCTTTACATACAGTTTCGTAAACCATATCATGATCAGAAGGTTGCAGGCGTTGAACACGGTAGGGAACATTGCAAGGCCCAGTGCCACGCACGCTTGTGCTTTGGATGTCAGACCTCCCGCCGGATTCAGCAGGGTGGAGTCGGCCATGCTCATCTCCTGCGCCCGGTCGATGTCGAGAGGGTTCAGGCCGTCAAACCATTGTGTGATGTCGGCCACGAGATTCATGAAAGGATGGAATATGATCAGCACTATTATCGAGCCCAATACGTTGAAAAGCACGTGGCCCATTGCCGTGCGTTTTGCCGCCAGGTTTCCGCTCAGCGACGCAAGTATCGGGGTGATGGTGGTTCCGATGTTGCCGCCTAAGATTATCGCGCACCCCAAAGTGAACGAGATCCAACCCTGGGAGCACATGATCAGCGTGATGGCGAATGTGGCGGCCGAACTCTGCACCACCATCGTCAGGATGATGCCGACGCAGAAAAATATCAGCACCGATCCGTAGCCTAAGGTGGTGTAGCTCGAAAGGGCCTGCAGCATCTCGGGGTTGCTCTTCAGATCCGGCACATAGGCGCTGATCAGGTCGAGACCCATGAAGAGGAACACAA
>USNC01000046.1 GCA_900555915.1 uncultured Porphyromonadaceae bacterium
AGTGTCTCGTGGGCTCGGAGATGTGTATAAGAGACAGGGGGAAAGATGGAGTCAGCGAAAAGGAATTTTCGCGCCGGTTCGCGGCGGATGGCATTGAATTCCGTGAGCCGTCAGATCTGATGTTTAATTTCAACAATCCGTATGGCGCATGTCCTACATGCGAGGGTTTCGGCAGAATCCTCGGTGTCAGCGAGGATCTGGTGGTGCCTGACAAGACTCTTTCGGTCTATCAGGATGCGGTGCAATGCTTCAGGGGGGAGAAAATGGGAGAGTGGAAGAAGTGGCTTGTGCGGCTCGCTCCCTCAATCGGCTTTCCTATCCATAAGCCCTCTATGGAACTTTCCCGCGATGAGAAAGATATCCTTTGGAAAGGCAAGGGGCAGTGGGAGGGCATAAACGGCTTTTTCCGCTGGGTGGATGAGAATCAGTATAAGATTCAGTATAGGGTTCTGAAGGCAAGATACCGCGGAAAGACTACATGTCCGGATTGCCACGGATCTCGTCTTCGCCCTGATGCGGAGTATGTCAAAGTCGGAGGGAAAAGCATTACCGAACTTGTCAGGATGCCTGTCGCGAAACTTCAGGAGTTTTTCAGTAGCCTCACTCTCAGCGATGCTGACAATGCTATCGCGGGGCGTCTTCTTGTCGAGATTCGCAGCCGTCTTGATTTCCTCGATAAGGTAGGTCTCGGATATCTGACTCTCGACAGGCTTTCTTCCTCCCTGTCGGGAGGGGAGAGCCAGCGTATAAACCTCGCTACTTCCTTGGGAAGCTCGCTCGTCGGTTCGCTTTATATTCTTGATGAGCCGTCTATTGGCTTGCATTCGCGCGACACTGAGAAACTCATTGCGGTGCTGCGCAATCTGCAGCGTATCGGCAATACTGTAGTGGTGGTGGAGCACGACGAGGATATAATGCTTGCCGCCGATGAGATTGTGGATATCGGGCCGGATGCCGGAAGAAATGGCGGAGAGGTGATATTCCAGGGCAACTTGAAGGATACTCTTGTGAGCAAGAATTACGCAAACTCTTATACGCTCGATTATCTCACCGGCAAGCGCTGTATCGCGGTGCCTTCGCTGCGGCGTCCTTGGAAGAAGTGTATCCAGGTGTTGGGCGCGCAGGAAAATAATCTGAAGAATATTGATGTCACTTTTCCTCTCGGTGTCATGACTGTCGTCACCGGAGTGAGCGGCAGCGGTAAGTCTACTCTCGTCAGGGAAATCCTGTATAAGGCGCTCGTGCGTTTGCTTGGCGATCCATGCGACACTCCCGGCGCTCACAAGAAGATATCGGGCGACATTGATTCGATCGGCGCCATAGAATTTGTCGATCAGAATCCAATCGGTACTTCTTCCCGTTCTAATCCGGCCACATATCTCAAGGCTTACGATGAGATCAGGAAACTTTTCGCCGACCAGCAGCTTTCGAAGCAGATGGGATTCACGCCCGCTTTCTTCTCTTTCAATGCCGACGGCGGACGCTGCGAGGAGTGCAAGGGTGAGGGCACTATTACTATCCCCATGCAGTTTATGGCCGACATTACGGTGGAATGCGAGCAATGCCATGGCAGGAGATTCAAGCAGGATGTGCTCGATGTGGAATATCACGGCAAAAACATATTCGACTTCCTGGAGATGACGGTCGATGAGTGTATCGGCTTCCTCTCTGAGTTTGAATCCGAGACGCAGGTCAGAAAAATAATCCGCAGATTGCGCCCCCTTCAGGAAGTGGGCTTGGGTTACGTCAAACTTGGCCAGAGCAGCAGTTCGCTTTCCGGAGGTGAGAGCCAGCGCGTGAAACTTGCCTATTTCATTTCGCAGGAGAAGCAGCCCGACACCGTCTTTATCTTTGATGAACCTACCACCGGATTGCATTTTCATGATATCTCCACATTGTTGAAATCGCTCAACCGACTCGTCGAGGCCGGACACACGGTGATTATCATTGAGCATAATATGGATGTTGTCAAATCGGCCGACTGGGTAATCGATATAGGACCCGATGGCGGCGATGCCGGAGGTGGGCTTGTTGTGGCCGGAACGCCCGAGGAGGTGGCTGGATGCGGACGCTCTTTTACCGGTAAGTACCTTAAGGCCAAACTTGATATGAATTGACACTACCGCTTGATTATGAGAAAACTATTTGCCGCAGTGATAATGCTGGCCTTGCTGGGCGGATTTGCTGCGTGCCGCAAGGAATCCAAGGTGAAAGACCGTGGAGCCGCCCACGACATGTTTGAGCATATCGTGGGATTGACAGAGTCATACATCACCAAGGTCAACGCCGCGAAAGACAGCGCGGCGTGGGCAGCCGTCTGCACTGAGTTTGAAGACAGTCTCGACCGCGTCGTTTTCACGTATCCGGCTGACACGGATCTTCTGCTGTCGGAAGGACAGAACGACACTATTGTGTCGCTTATGCAGACTTATGTAAAGACACGCGACCGGCGCATTCGCTCGATTCTTCATCCGGTGGTGCCGGCCGACACTACGGATACCGTAACTAAAACACCTTCTTATGGAAAATAGCAGTAAATACACTCCGGAGAATATCACGCATCTCGGACAGGACGATATATTCGTGTTTGGCAGCAACCTCCAGGGCCGTCATGCCGGTGGGGCCGCACGCGTGGCCTATAGGAAATTCGGCGCTGTCTGGGGGCAGGGCGTGGGTATACAGGGCCGGTCTTATGCCATACCTACCATGCAGGGCGGTGTCGAGACTATAAAGCCATACGTGGATGATTTTATCCGGCTTGCCCGCGAATGGGATCAGAACACGTTCTATGTCACACGCATTGGCTGTGGCATTGCTGGATTCTCTGATGAGGAGATAGCGCCTCTTTTTGATGAGGCGTACGATCTTTACAACGTACGCCTCCCTGAATCATTCGCAAGAATCATTGAAGCAAGACGTGCATCTCGCAGTCACGGCAGTTGAATTCAAGTCTGAATGAATTGTTTCCAGAGGTGATTGAAAGCGGCTCCGTATAGCGTCGGGACCCTTTTTCTTTTCTGCACATGCCGAGTTCGCGTAGTATGCAGTGGCGGGTCGTCATGACCCTCAGCGGTCGCTTCTCCGCCGGGAGTTCCACTTCCATGGCAGATTCGATTCCCCTTACTCCGTGGTCGCGGTAGAATCCTGATGAGAGACTGTTGGCCACATTGTCGCGGTAGTCGAGCCGCGTGCTGACATACTGTGCCTCCATGCGTTCCTTGTCGCGGTATCTGAAAGGATAGGTCGCTAGGTTGGCTTCGTCAAGTGCTTCCAGTGCTGTGCGGCGCAGTCTGGTAAGTTCTCCGGCCGGGATGAACACCCTCGGGTCAAGTGTTGACTCATATCGCGCGAGTCTGTAGGGTGTGTTGCCAAGTTTTGAGAAGATTCCGGAATAGTCCATCTCTTTCCTTGCCTCGTCGCGTGTCACGTCGAGCGGAAGACGTATGCTGCAGCCTCTTTCGTCGCTGGCTGTCAGGCCTTTGTCGTCGATTTCAAACGTCACCTCGATTTTTCTGATGGCGGTTTCTGTCTGCATCGTTTTGTCCCATACGCGGTCGAAGGTTCGGTAGATTTGGGCCCCCGCCGGGATTGTGGTCTGCCGTGCCGTGATGATTTGGTTTCCTCTGGTGCCGTTGACCAATGCGCCTGTGAAGTTGCCCTCCGTGTCGAAGAAACTGATGCCGTCGCCGTTGTTTAGTTTTCTGATGTCATCGATAGGTTCCCCTATTGATTTTGGTGTGTCGGGCGATGTCAGGCCGCGCGGTTTGCGGCTGGTAAGAAAATAATGGGAGAAGCCGCGGTTGAACGATTTGTGGAGTTCCGGAGTGAAACTGATCTCTGATCTTCCGAAACTGCTGCGACGGTATTTATCCGGGTTTGCCGCAATGATGCTGTCAAGTATCTGGCGGTAGGCTGCCACTGTGTTTTTTACGTAGGCCGCTTCTTTCAGACGCCCTTCTATCTTGAAACTTGAGGCTCCCGCTTCCACTATGTCGGCAAGTATGTCGGATGTATTGAAATCCCGGAGCGAGAGAAGATGCTTGTCGCGGCATATCACCTTTCTTTCCGCATCGCGCAGTGTGTAGGGGCATACGGCATATCTGCGCGCATTCCCCTCTGTTGGCGCTGCGGCCGAAAAGAGCCTGGCTGGCATGGCATCGCCCTGAATAGCTTACGCAAAGCGCGCCATGTATGAAGCATTCCACCGGCACGTCTACCGCATTGGATATATTGCGTATCTCGTCGATGGAGAGTTCTCTCGGAAGCACAAGTTGGCTGAACCCTGATTCCTGTAGAAACCGGGCTTTCTCTGGTGTGCGTATGTCGCATTGGGTGCTCGCATGCAGTTGGATAGGGGGGATGTCCATGCGCAATACCCCCATGTCCTGAACTATTATGGCATCTACGCCCGCATGGTAGAGATCCGTGATAAGTTTCTCCACCTGTTTCAGTTCTCTTTCGTAGATGATGGTGTTGACCGTCACATAGACCTTGGCTCTGTAGATATGGGCGAAATCCACAGTGCGGCGGATGTCGTCGATGCTGTTGGCGGCGTTGCGTCTGGCTCCATGGCTGGAGCCTCCCATATAGACGGCGTCGGCACCGTGCAGTATGGCCTGCACTGCTATGTCATGGCTGCCCGCTGGTGCGAGCAGTTCAAGTTCTCTGCGGTTGTCTCTCATTTCTTCATCATTCGGTCGAGCATGCGTTTGTCCTCGCGTTCCTTTATCGACTGGCGCTTGTCGTATTGCTTCTTGCCCCGGGCCACTCCTATCAGAAGTTTGGCATAGCCGCGGTCGCTGATGAATATCTTGAGTGGTATGAGCGTGAAGCCGGGGTCGGCTATCGCTTTCTCTATCTTGGCTATCTCTTTTCTCGAGAGTAGCAACTTGCGGTCGCGGCGCGCCAGGTGATTGTTGTAGCTGCCGTAGAAATATTCCGAGATATTCATCCCCTTCACCCAGACCTCGCCTTTTTCCACAAGGCAATAGGAATCGGTGAGCGATGCCTTCCCAGAACGTATGGATTTTATCTCCGTTCCGGTAAGCACCATCCCGGCTGTGTATGTATCGCCTATCTCATAGTCGAAATAGGCACGTTTGTTTTTTATGTTTACTTTGGATGCTTCCATGATTTTATTCTTTTGTGTTTAACTGAGCCGCAAATATCCTAACCTCCTAACCTTTAAGTTGAGCCTGCGAAAAGTGAATAAACTAACCTTATAACCTCATAACCTTATAACCTTCAAGTTGAGCCTGCGAAACTTGAATTATTGAGTTTACGAAAGTTGAATTATTGAGTTGCACAACCACATGAAAAGATAAGGCATCGCAATGGTGGTGATGATTATTGTCACCATACACCTGTTGGAGTTGTTTTCCGGCAGCCGGAGGAATCTCACTCCCTTGGTGATGATGAATATCGTCCATATTGGCAGAAACACCGTGATCGGCTCTATTATGGGAAAGACTTCCGCAGGAATCCAGAAGAGCGCGAGACTCGAGAGCGAATATTGCACGATAAGACGGAAATAAGGGCTCTCGGTTTTCTTCCTCGCTTCTGATGGAAACAGTATCCTGCAGACCACCTGAACCGCGAAATAACTGAAAAAAAACGACGCGAATATCGAGGCTGCCGTCACAAGAGTGCTCGAGATGTCAAATTCGGGCAGATAGAACCAGTCGGCAAATCTGCATATGGCAGTGAGCGCCAGAATAGGGTAGAAGCAGCCTGCTGCTGTCTGTTCCGGTGTCAGTCGCGCTCGCCGTAGGCGTTTCCAGCCCGCGGAGCCGGTCATGAGTATTGCCAGTAGTAGCGCCAGTGGATTGTTGCGGCGCGGAGATTCTGGAGCGTTCTCCCCGGTGGATAGTCTTATATCGTCTGTAATGGATTCTGAAGTGTTTTCATTCATTGTTTTACTGTAAACTTCATTTCTATAATAACAATCAATTCTATAATAACAATCAATCGCCCGTAATTTCCTACTCTATTCTGAAAAAATCAAAATCTGCATATCCTTCCCCCTGAACCACGTTGGGTGAGGAAGCGAAAATGCCGGTTTTAGCACCAATCCAGGTGCCGGGGGTTACTTCACATGCCGGACCGAGACGAAAGAACTCGCTGCCATCCAGACTGTACGAATATATACATTCATGGTCGGAGATGAGTTCGGAGCGCAGCCATACTGGACATTCATCTATTTCGACCGATGCCACTTCCTCCGGAGTCACCGCATATTTGTCTTTCTTTCCGGTCACTACTGCCGCCCGAATGCCTGATTCTCCTTTTATTACGGCTATGTATGAATAGGAGTTGCCCATGGTGATGAGTCCGGCTCGCTCGCCTGTGGCTCTGAACTCCGGCTTCACGAGCGCGGTCGCGGTGTAGTGGCTCGACGGTAACTTCTGAAGATAAAGATTACCGGCGTAGTAAAGGTTGCCTTTTTCTGTAGGACAGGAGATGGCATACAGGCGCATGTGGCCGGGATTGGCCGTTAGCGAATACCATTCGCTGCGTGGGTTGCTCTGCCACTGCCATTGTTGCGAGGGAATGGTCTGGTCAAACTCGTCTGAAGTCTGAGGCACAGTCTGTGCCGTGCTTTTTGCCCTCGGCTTCCGGTAGGTCTCCACTGGAGTGCCGATGCCGTCGCCGTCATTGTCCTCTCCGATGATGATCCAGTCGTCTTCTGTCCATGCAGCAGGCTGTAGATGCACAACGCGGCCATGGATCCCCTTCGATTGAAAATGCACAAACCACCATTCCCCGCTGTCGGCGGTGTCGGTCAACCCTCCCTGATGCGGGCCGTTGATGTCTGATTTCCCCTGGTGCATCACGCGCCGGGCTTCGTAAGGTCCATATATGTCGCGCGAGCGGAGCACAGTCTGCCAGCCGGTCTCCACTCCTCCTGCAGGTGCGAAGATATAATACCAGCCGTCGCGCTTATACATTTTCAATCCCTCCAGAATGGGGTTGGCCTCTTCATCATGATAGACTGTGACGCCGTTGTCGAGAAGTTGCATTCCGTCCGGTGTCATGCGGTGAAGCACTGCCGGGCCTCCTCGGTGTATGCTGTGCACGAGATAAGCATCCCCGTTGTCATCCCAGAAAGGACACGGATCTTCCCATTTCGCCACTTCGAGCATCTGGGTGAGATCCCACTCTCCACGGGGATCTGTTGCGCGGGCCACAAACAGTCCGTCTTCCGGCGTGCAGAAATATACGTAGTATAGCCCGTCATGATATCTGATGGCGGGTGCCCAGCTCCCTTCTCCATGCGCCGGACGGTCATATTTCGATGATGGCAGACGGTCGTAGACATGATTGACTATTTCCCAGTTTACCAGATCTGTGGAATGAAGCACCGGTATACCCGGCATGCAGGTGAAACTCGAGGCCACCATCCAATAGTCGTCGCCAACCCGGATCACGTCCGGATCGGAATAATCCGCATGTATGATGGGATTGACATATGTCCCTTCACCCGTGTCCGGATTCCAGCAGCTTCCGGCTGCGGATATGCAGCAAAGGCTTGCGGCGGCAATTGCGATCGTCTTTATCAGGGATGGAGATATGAGTGTCTGTTTATGCATCTTTCAGTCTTACGCATGTTTTTGATTACGGTGATTTTTCTGACTGTTTCACCCGGGGTGACGCAAAATTACTAATTTTGGTTGAGATATACAAATATTGGTCTGTGCATGGCCCGAAAGAGGGCCACGGCGAGAAATCTTTGTGCCTGTCGAAGTTTTTTACGATTTTCACTAAACAAAGGTTCTGTTATAGATGTTTTATTTGTATACGATGTTTCGGATTATGCCGATTCTGAATGCGTGGATATTTTTGTTGATGTATCTTCGTTTTCCGGAAATGTCTGATCTGAACACACACATATATTTCAACTGTATCTAAATAGCCATATGAGAAAAATCGTAATATCGGTTGCAGCCGCGGCCTTGATGTGTTCATCACTGACCTCATGTATGGGGCAGTTCGCTCTTTGTAAGAATCTTTATGCGTGGAACGAACAGATATCCAATAAATTTGTCAACGAACTCGTTTTCGTGGCTTTCTGGATCCTGCCTGTCTATGAGGTATGCGGACTGGCTGATGTCCTCGTGCTCAATTCCATCGAGTTCTGGAGCGGCGACAATCCGATGACCGCCTCCGCCCGCACAATCGACACCGACAGCGGTCGCTACCTTGTGAAGTGCGATGGAAAGGGCTACGACATAACTCTTGAGGCCACCGGCCAGTCTTATCGTCTCGACTTCGCCGCTGACTCGCAGACTTGGTCGCTTCAGTATGATGGTAAGGAATATCCTCTGATGACTTATGTAGACTCCGATCATGTGTCAATGCCCGTAGGCGACGGCCATTGGCAGACTGTCGAACTGTCGCAGACCGGAGTGCTCGCCTACAGGCAGATGGCTCAGCCTGCGATGCTCGCCTATAAATAATTTTCCGTCCGGGCAATCCAAAAGGGCATTCGTTTGTTGTATTCTCTGAAGAGACAGTGAATATCGCTGCAAAAAACTGAAATAAACATATAAATTAACTTAAGTTTCGTATCTTGAATTTTATGTTGATTATATAGGCG
>USNC01000047.1 GCA_900555915.1 uncultured Porphyromonadaceae bacterium
CCGCATCGCTCCTTCCTCAACACGCGAAAATCGCTCGCCCAAAACCGCCCCGGGGTTTCTGAAATTTTATGAAATGGGGTCTTAGTTAACAGCAACACAAAGTGTTGCTGTTACAACGCATATACCTTTAATAAAGTTTACTAACTCAAGTTTCGCATCTTGAACTTTATATTGGTAATCATGTTATTAAGTTAGCTTATTCAACAATACTGATCTCAGATAAAAGTCCTGCGACAAACCTCGAATAGACTAAACTCATAAACTTATAAACTCATAAACTTCAAGTTGAGCCTGCGAAACTTGAATTTACTAATATTGCTTACTGAGATGCTTGGTGCATCTCGCTGTGTGCTTTCCGGCGGTCACTGCTATCTCATTGTCGCCCGGCTGCAGGGGCACATCGCGCCAGGTTATGACGTTGACCTCATCCGGAGCCGCTTTCCCCACGGTCTTGCCGTTCACCGTCAGCGTGGCCGCTCCGACATTGCTGAATGCCATTATGTCGACAGCGGGTGCCGACACCCGGTTGTTTCTGCGCCCGGCGATATGGAGTACGGGGTCTGTCTCGTTCCAGTTTGCCTTATAGAAATAGAAGGCGTCTTTCCTGGTGCTTCTGTCGTAAGAGACCAGTCCCTTGTCGTTCCTTCCGGGAGTGTTCCCCTCCCTGCGTCCGGCTGATGAGAAGTCGAAAAGGCACCAGATGAAATTGCACCACAGGAAAGGCCGGGCCTTCAGCTGCCTCCAGTTTGCAATGTGATAGTATGTCTGCCAGTTTTCCGGATGCCATTGTCCCCATGGTTCCGGATGCGCGAGCATCTCGCTCTGCTGTGCGGTGTTGCCTCCGGCCCCGTACTCGCTTATTCCCATCATCCGGTGGGGATACATGCTGTGCTGCCTGTCGATCCATATCCCCATCTCTTCGGGGGAATCGCCATACCATCCGAAATACTTGTTGAAAGCTATGTAATCCGGATAGTCGTTGAATACATCGTCCTGGTTGCTCGCTCCGGTTGTGGGCCGGCTCGGATCAATCTCGTGTGCCAGAGCGTGCAGTTCCGCCACCATGGCGTCCACGGGCTCCATCCATCCCGAATTCACTTCATTAAACAGTCCCCATGTCAGTACCGACGGATGGTTGAAGTTCTGATATATCATTTCCCTCAACTGCTGGCGGAGATTCTCGGCGTATCCGGGGTTGGAGACATAGATATTGACAAAGGGAATCTCCGTCCATGCCACCATCCCATACTCATCGGCGATGTCATACACCGGCTGTGCGTGCGGATAATGCGCCAGCCTCACGGCATTGCATCCCATCTCGCGGGCCATGTCGAGGTCTTCGCGGTGGTCGCCGTCGAGGTAGGCAGGACCGCGCTCCGCCCGGTCCTGATGAATGTTCACGCCGTTCAATCTGTAGCTTCGCCCGTTGAGGGTGAATCCCGATTCGGGGTCTGCCTTATAATATCGGAGTCCTATTCTCTCCGTGCGCGAGTCTAATGTCTTCCCGTCCTTGATAAGCGAGACCACTCCGTCGTAGAGGAAAGGATCGCGCACGCCGTCCCATAGATGCGGCCGCTTCACTGTGACGACCGCGACTGCCGTGTTGTCGGCGCCGGTCTGCACCGTGTCGGTGCAGACGATTCGTCCGTTGTCGCTAATAGCCACTGCCACCATGCAGTCTTTGGCCCCGTCGGGCTGCGACACTATGGTCTGCACGGTGATGACCGCTTTCTCATCGCTTACGGAATCCTGACGGAAAAACACTCCCGACGAGCCATGGAAATCCGGAGCGATACATGTAGGCTCGGTGACCAGAAGCTCTGCTCCGCGTGTCAGACCGCCGAATATGTTGAAATCTCCGCTCAGAGGAGCCGTGGCGGATGTAGGTGAGTTGTTGATTCTGATGTCAAGCTTATGCTCGCGCCCCGGAGTCACGTATGGTGTGAGTTCGATTGCAAAAGCAGTGTATCCGCCACGGTGGTTTCCGATCCAACGGTTGTCGAGATATACGTCAGCCTCCGACTGCGCCGCGCCGATACGCAGGAAGAATCTTTTTTCCTGGCCGTAGTCAGGAATCTTCAGCATTCTCGAATAAGTGGCAGTTCCCCTGAAATAATCGCCCCCGAACATCGCGTCCGCGATATTCCATGAGTGGGGTAGGTCCACAGCATCCCCGTCGCTCATGGTGCGCAGTTCCACACCCTTTTTGAAGCGCCATCCTTTGTTGATGTCGATGTGTTCGGCGGCGCATGCTGATATGGCGAAAGTCAGCAAGAGGAGTAGATGCAATAGTCTTTTCATGCGTATCTGGATTTTACGGGTCATTGTCTGTCGCGGAATCTCCGTCGACGGTTGCAAAGTTAGTAAAATAAACGCATGGTTGCAAGGGTGGCGCCGAATTTTTATTCACGTCGCCGGCTCCGGATAAGCCGATAATTCTCAATCCCCCCGTTCCTTAAACAGTTTCAACTTGATTGGCGGAGTACTTATATGCAAGATCCATGTGGTTTGAATCATGAGTGGGGGAGACGCGGATGCACTCTGCAACCGTGTCTCCCCCGGAATAAACCTAAATATTGGAAAGGCAAAATCAGCGGGCAATCACGATTTTGCTGATTTTATTTCCCTGGCGTCTGATGTAAATGCCTGCAGATGGATTCTCTGTCTTCTGTCCCTGCAGGGTGAAGTATTCCACCGGAGCATCGTTTCGCGGATCTGTCATTTGCGAGACCGCATCCCCTTCCGCTTTGGAGCGCAGAAGGACAAGTCTGGTGATGGTGAAACCCTTGCCGATGATGCGGATTGAGCCGTCCCATCCATTGAAATCGTTGTCCGGCAGACGGTCGATGGCCTCCTGAGTGATTGTCAACGTGTAGGAGCCGTTTTCGGTTATGGGCATGTTGGTGCGCGTGCCATCGACTACTGTTCCGGCATATCCGGGCACATCGGTCTTGCCATAGTTGGTGGTGATGGCGAAAGCGGCATCCTCCACCCCGGCTATTACATCGTAATCCATGACCACGCGCCATCCGGGTTCCGCGGAAGTGATGACACCGCGTCCGAACTCACAGCCCGGCCACCAGTTGTCGGCCATATCGTAAGGACAGGCGACGAGTTCTTCCTCATCGCTGACAGTGAGATATGCCTTGGTGATGGTCACCCCTTCGCCGCATATTCTCACAGAGCCGTCAAAGTTGATGATATTGTTGTCCTGAAGCATGGCGATTGCTTCTTCGGTGATGGTGTAGTCATACACGCCGTCAACGGTTACATCAAGGTTCATGCCTTTCTCCCCTGCAGTGCCTTCAAATCCCGGCATCTTTGTGTTGGAGTAGTTGGAGCAGAGCGCGAAACTGTGGATTTCAGACTCCGGATTGACCGAGTATTCAAACGTAAACACGGTGCCGGGCTTCGAGGAGATGAAATGTGTCTTGTCGATGCACAGCCCCGGATACCATCCGGTCTCTCCGTTGTCAAGATTCACCGGAGCTTCGATGAGCGACACCTCCAGAGCCATTGCCTGGAGCGCCATTGACGCGCAAAAAGCGCACATGAGTTGTTTTTTCATCATAGTGGTTTTATTTTAAGTTGTTAGCGGCATTGATTATTGCATCGGCCAGATCCGGCTCATACCAGATTACGCTCTGTCGGTCGAGAAGCCCCATCCACCACAGGCATTTTATGCCTCTTTCCCGGGCATGCGAGACAACGTAATCGGCATAGTCCACACGCTGATCCATATTATCCTTGTCGGCGGCTCCGAGTTCTCCGAAAACCACCGGAATTCCCCGGTTGACAAACCGTGTGGCCACCCGGTCGATAATCTCGTCTACCTCCTTGCGTCCCGCGGCGGTGAATTCAATGGCCGACATGTCCTCAGAGTCGCCGGCGAACTGCCATGGACTGTACATGTGCACTTCCGCTATGATACGGCGCGGGGTCGGGTCATCCGGCAGACGCCAGGCATTCAGGGCGCGGGCATTATGGGAAGCGGCATAGGTCGGGATCACAAGACACCGCTGCTCATTGTTGCCGCCTGACTGACGCACCTCGTTGACGAAAGTCTGGGCAAGCTCATTGACAAAGTCATAATTCACGTCATCAGTGCTGTCCCAATTCGTGCGGCTGTCGAGGATCTCATTGAACGCTCCGAAGATGAGCCTCGGGTCATGATGCGCGAAACGCGCCGCTATCTGCCTCCATAATCTCGTGTAGCGGTCAAGGATAAAATCGCGGTTGGAAGGGTCGGCACGCAGCCAGCCGGCCTCACCTACACCGGGATTACCCGTGTCGTGGTGCACATTGAGGATGCAGTACATTCCCTCGTCAAGGACATAGCCTACCACTTCCTCCACGCGTGCCATCCAGGACTCCTTCACGTTGCCTCCGGAATCAAGATGCCCCCACCATGTCACGGGGACACGTATGGCGTTGAATCCCTTCTCCCTGAAAGCATGGATCATCTCACGCGTCGTGAGAGGCTGCCCCCAGCATGTTTCCCATGCCACTATGTCGTCGGCATCAAACCAATCACCCTGGGCATCAAGCGTATTTCCCATGTTCCATCCGGCCACGATGTCGTTCACGACTGCGGCGGCAGTCATCGAGCCGGAAGAATCCGTCTCACTCAACTGGGTAAGTGTCAGCACAGATGACTGACCTCCACCTGTCAATCTGATACTGGCTGTACGCGGCCGGTCGCCCGTATTTTCATCGACAGTCAGCTTGATGTGTACCTGCTGGTATTCCACATCAGGATCAATCGGCGTTCCGGAGAAGTTTGACAAGCTTACCCACTCGGCATCACAATCCAGACGCCAGTCAACATTTGCGTTGACATCTATCATGGCAGAGACAGGGAAACACTCCACCTCAAGTTCGGACAGCACAATGTCCGTACCCACCTCGGTGAATCTCACATAGGGATTGTCAACAGTAGCCGCTTCATCATGGCCGCAGTTCCAAAATAGGAGGGCGACAAGGAGCAGTGTCATATAATTTAAGTTCATAAGGTCAGTGTTTTACGTAAAGACGGAAGTTGTCGAGATATATATGGAATGTATGGCCTACATTTGTATGGCGGGTATGGACCATGAAATTGTCGCCACCGGTATTGAGCGAGCACCAATCGCCATAAGTGGTTGCATTCGTTAGGTCGGAAGCCGGCACCGCGATTGTAAACCATTCGCCTACGGGCGCTTCGCCGGTGATACGGTCGGCAATCGGAGTCTGGCCGTCATCGCGTCCGTGATGCGTCAGGTCAATGTAAGTTATGCTCAGATGCCCTCCGTTCTGCACCTCATGTTGAAGATATACCTCAAAACGCAATTCTATATCAGAAATAGGCGTAGAGGCTGGGATAGCGGCAGGCGATGCCATGCCGTTGTAGTTGGCATTTCCCCACCACCAGCCCACCTGGCCCTCGAATCCTATGTATTCTCCCGAGTGGACGGACGGAGGTGTGGAGGGAGCGCTGTTGTATTTGCCGACAGCCGTAGTGTACCATCCGTAATTGTGTGGCATCTCATGTCCGTCATAGTCGAGGAGCATAAGGTCATAATTATAGACATCTACAGAGGCGCGCCCTCCCATTGTATGAAGAGTCAGCTTACCGCCATTCCCGGGCAACTGCGGCATTATGAAAGAAAGCCTGCTTTGATCTGGCGATGTGGTGATGTCCTCGGCGGGGATAGTAAATTCTCCGCAGACATCGATATCAAGCACTTCAAGAAGATTCTTGCCATAGATTGTCACCTTGCTTCCAATGATCGGGCAATCGCTTGATATGTCGGTAATCTCAGGCTCCGCCACTCCCTTGGCAAATCCATAGTAAGCAGTTCCGGCAAAGGCTTTCACCACAAGATAACCTTTGTCGACAATGGTTTCCGGCATGGTCACGGCGATCTGGTCGCTCGTTTCATTGACCTTCCAGGACTGCATTGGATAGCAGGCTACGGTATCCATATCGGTGAGGTAGACACTCTCCACCTCATGGAAAAGCGAGCCGTATATATCCAGCGGCTGACCGGGGACGACAGCATACGTTCCGTCAGGCAGTTCGGTCAGTTCCACCTGATAATAGTCAATTGCAGGTTTGCCGGCCACGACACTGAAGGCATATGTGCAGGAGCCATGCGAGGTGACCAGGCGGATCTCCTTCCGTATGGTTTGATCCTCGCCATAGACAATCAGGTCGCCTGGTACGGTGGCTATCAGGTGGGTCGATGTATTGTAGTTGGCATTGAAGCTCACCTCCTGGTCATTTATATATAGGTGTCGCGCACCATCGAGGTTGTGACCGACAAGCACAATCATGTTGCCGCGTGTGACGGTCGTGAACAGGCTGTCGGCTTTTTCCGGATCGGTTATCCGCACTCCTGTGATTTCTGGCACTCCGGACGATGAGCTGTCATCATCGCCGCACGATGACAATATGCCGAGCATCATCGGAAATATTATCACAAATAAATATTTGAGTCTCATATATCGGTAGTTAGACATTGAATTTGGTTAAACTTATCTTTTGTTGATTCGCATCTTGAACATTATGTTGATAATCCGGATATGGAGTTGGCTTATCCAACAATGCTGATTTCAGATAAATACCCTGTGAGGAACTGCACATAAACTAACCTTATAACCTCATTACCTCATAAACTTCAAGTTGAGCGATAGCGAAACTTGAATTAATAATAAGGCTGCGGAGCATCGTTGCGGTTGAGAAGCGGATTTTGAATGACGTCTGCCTCAGGGTAGGGAAGAAACACATTGTCATGAGTCATTGTAATGGTGACTTCCGGATAAGACCATCTATGGTCATCATCATCATCGTAAAACACCATGGTGCCGTCCTTCTCCTTGTATAAGGGTGCGGCGATGCCTCTCTGCTGGGCATTGAAATACGCCATCATCTTGTCGGGTTGCCACTTGTACCAACTCACCATATCCAGCCAGTTGACATATTCCATGGCAAACTCCACACGACGTTCACGGATTATATCATCGAATGTGATCTTGTCTTTCGCAGGGACTTCAGCCCGCTCTCGCAGTTTATTGTAATATTCGAGCCCCTCGCCGTCGGTAAGCTCCGCTTTATTACCCAGGCAGGCCTCGGCAAGAGTGAGATAGCAGTCGGCAAGACGGATGAGATAAGTGTTGAGCGGAGAGTTCAACGACTTGACAAATCCGTCATTGTCATCATCCGGACCCCCTATGGCTCCCTTCTTTATCTTGGCCCAGCTTCCGGTAAAGGTATATCCTCCGTCGGCGATGCAGATGTAGGGGTAGAAAGAGCCCTGGGTGAAATAAGTGGCGTTGCGGCGGATTGTGTCGGCGCGTTCGTATTGCCTGAGCATATCCATCGGAATGTTGTCCGCTCCTCCCCACACATTCACACCTCCGGTGATCTCGGTCCCGAAGCAAAGGTCGGCATAGAGTGTGTTGCAGTAATACCATGAGCCGTTTGGCACCCATTGCAGGGCAAGCAGTGACTCCTGATTATTGTTGTGTCTGTACTTGAACAAATCGGCATAATCATCCATCAGCTGCAATCCGCTGTTGAGGCATACATCGAGGGCTGTCCGACGGGCCGATTCCAGGTCCGCCTCATCGCGGGTCGGTTTGTCCCAACCTGAACGTGACAGATAGACCTTGGCAAGAAAAGCCTTCGCGCTCCATGACGTGGCGCGTCCTTTTGTGGCAGACTCCGGGAGGTTGTCGGCGGCAAACGAAAGGTCGTCGATTATGAACCGGAAGATGTCCGACTCAAGATGACGGGGTTGGACTGGATTGTCAACGATGGTCTGGTTTCTTTCAAAGAGAATCACTGGCCCCCACATGCGAAGTAGATAGAAATAGGCGACACCACGCATCAGACGTGCCTCGCCAAGAGCTGTGAGTTTTGCTTCCTCGGTGACGTCAGCACTGCATTTTGTCGAGACCGCTTCAATCACCGAATTGCTCATGACCACTACGGAATACAGCCCCTGCCACGCCTTGACAAGGTGTCCGTCAAGAGCCGTAACCTGATTCAATCCCCATTGGGGATCAGCATACTTGTTGTAATGCTCGTTGGCGCGGACGCTCCCCACAAGGTGGATCGCACGTTCGTGGTAATCAAACCAGCAGCGGTTGTAGAGGGGGGCTGTCGCGGCTTGAAGCGCCGCGTCGCTGACATAGAATGTTTCCTCCACATAGTTACCCTGCGGCTGCCGGTCAAGGAAATCCTCGCTGCACGCTGAGCAGATTCCCATGACAACTCCAAGGATTATATATTTAAAGAGTTTCATATCTGACTGATTTAAAAGTTAATGTTTAGGCCTACGGTGTAAATGCGCTGTGACGGGTAGCGGGCATGGTCTATACCTCGTAGGAGCACGCCCTGATTGAAAGCTCCGATTTCCGGATCATATCCTTTATATCCGGTAATGGTGAACGGATTCTGGATATTGACATAGAGGCGCAGACGCTCGATCGAAGCCTTGCGTGTGATAGCTGACGGCAAGGTATAGCCGACAACGATATTCTTCACACGCAGATATGACTGTCTCTTATACACATCTCCGAGCCCACGAGACACTGAGCGATCTCGT
>USNC01000048.1 GCA_900555915.1 uncultured Porphyromonadaceae bacterium
CCGTATGCCTCGCGGTAGCACCGGAAAGCCTCCACTATCTCGTCGGCGAGCCCGAGCACCACGCCCGACCGGATCGCGGTCTCGGTAGTGTCTCCGGCAAGAGGAAGGGGACCTTCGGCCTCCACGAGCGGCAACGCGGCGGTGTGCCGCTGCAGGGAGCCGAACCGCAGGCGTAGACCCGGCGAGATTCGCCCGCCCATGAAGGTGCCGGAGGCCGACACGGCATCGATGGTGACGGCGGTTCCCGCATCGACCACCACTACCGATTCCCCGGGATGCAAAGCCACTGCCCCGGCTGCGAGTGCCACCCGGTCAAGACCGAGAGTGGAGGGGGTTGAGTATGCTATGGATATGGGGAGCGGCGTGGAATGGGAGAGAATGAGCAGGTTGCCGTCAAGGGCCAGACGCAGCGACTCCACCAGACGCGGATCCATACGGCCCACTGAGCAGAACGCTCCGCAAGCAGGCTTCCACTCGTCGACCACCGAGAATATCTCCTCGGCGCAGTCGCACGCCACGCGGCGTACCGACGTGAGCCTCATGTCTCCGTAGAGCGTGAGTTTAAAGAAACTGTTGCCCTGATCCACTGCTAAAAATCCGGAACCGCGCATCGCCATTTATCTCGAGGTTTCTTTTTTCATCCGGTAGGCTATCATCCAGCCCGCCACTATCTGAATCACAGCTCCGGCCATGGTGAAGGTGACGGTCTGCTGCATGACAGCCAAGGTGCCGGCATGGATACCGCTGTAGTAGGAAAGTTTGTAGAACCAGAACGCGGCTCCGGCCACAAAGCACATGCCGGCCCAGAACTCAAGACGGCGCAGACGCTTGATCCGCACCGGCTCGCGGGAGGAATTCACATCAACTACCCTTGCCGCCGTATAGACGAGCGCACCGGCCGCATAGACCCAGCGCGCCCACTCCAGCGAATGCCCGAGCAGACGGCCTGCGAAAGGAGCGATCATGGCAAGGAGCACAAGTATCAGACCCGACGAGGCCACGATCTCCACATATTTCCTTTTTCTCTCGAGTTCCGGATCTGAACCGGAATCCGACATTTGCTTCGACTTTCCCATATTTCTATCTTTTTCCCTTAGGCGTGAGGATGAACACATCTTCCGAAGGACGCTTCATGTGATACTGCTCGCGCGCGAGAAACTCCAGAGCATCGTCGCCCCGCTCTATCGCAACCCCGCGGCTACGGTAATACTCAGCCGAGTCATGACACTCCTTGATTTCCTTCTTAAGGCGTATTATCTCCTGCTCAAACTGCATGCTCTGAGAGAACGAGGCGTCATCGTTGAGCAAAAGGATGCCGACGAAAAGCGCTCCGATCAACAGGAGTGGTATGTTGGCGCATCTCTTGAACCAATACGCCGTCTTTTTTGAGAAACTGCTCATTATTATATATAGGATAAAACCCTATGTCCTGACCGCCGGATGTCTGATCTCGGAGAGACGGCGGGCGTGGCATTGGGATATGCCGATGCAAAATTAATCAAATATATGCGAAAAAACTAAAGAAGAGTCTAAAAAAATGTGAAAAACGACGCGCCGTGTCCGTGCCGGCCCGATGGTCCGATGCATTGCCGGAGCCGGAAAGCCACTCGGAGAGGCATCCGGAGCAGACCAAAATATTTCTGAAAAAAGAGTAAAAAATGGGAAAAATCACGAATGTAATAAATCCTTAACAATAATTAAACAAACCGCCGGTTTTCCCGCCGCAAGCGGCGCATACAGGGAGATTGAGGCCCAAAACGCGGCAAATTATCCTCCATTCGTGAACAATCCTGTTGCTTTTTTGTTACAAACCCGATTCATGCCTGTAACAGAGGCCTTGCCCGCCTCCGGGCCGATGATAACTCTTCTGCTAATTATTGTTATAAAGTCATAAAGCAACCACGAGGTGAGACGATAAATCTCCCTCACAAAAAAGGAATCTATTATGGCAGATACAAACACTTTCAGAAATAAGCTCGTCGGATTGCAGGGCAATCTCATGAACTTCGCATATCAGCTTACAGCCAATCGTGAAGCAGCCGAAGATCTCGTGCAGGACACTACTCTCAAGGTGCTTGACAACGAATCAAAATATGTGGACAACGTCAACTTCAAGGGTTGGGTGCTCACAATCATGCGCAACATCTTCATCAACAACTACCGCAGGAAAGTGCGCAGCTCCACCATCATCGACACCACCGAAGACCTCTACCACCTCAACCTCTCGCAGGAATCAGGACTTGACACTCCCGAAGGCACCTACGCAACCAAAGAGATCAGCAAGGCCATCAACGAATTCACCGACGACTACAAGGTGCCTTTCACAATGTATGTGGCAGGCTACAAATACTCGGAGATCGCCGAGCACATGCAGCTTCCTCTCGGCACTGTGAAAAGCCGCATCTACTTCGCACGCAAACGCCTGCAGTCAACACTCCAGGACTACCGATAAGACCACTGCTTACCATAGAGAAACTCCCTCCCACCTTAAGATTTATTCCCCTTTCAATGTCGCGGTTGGAAACTTCAGATTCCATTTTGTATTTTTTTGACCACTATATTGTCTACATATCACTTAATTGCCATAACAAGCAACCGTGACAAAAGAATTCCAGATTCAAGCGCTGACTTGAATTTGGAATACTTTTTTATTCGGCTTTCGCAAAGCGAAAGCCGAGGTTTATGAGTTTAGAAGTTTAGAGATGGGGAGACCGGGGCTGTCTCCACCGGAGTCACGGGTGGCGGAATGCGGAGAGGAAGGATTCGGCGTGGCTGCGGTCGCGCGAGTTGTCGACGTCGAAAGCTATCGAGAACTCAAAAGGCATCACTCTCACCGGCGTCGCCACCGCAAGAAGCCGCTGGAAGTCGCTGAGCGAAGCCGGCTCGAGCCCGGCATCCTCGATCTGCCTCATCACAGCGCCGGAAAGACCGTAAAGTCCGGCCGACACTATCACATCTCCCTCGAAGGGAGTGCCGCCATACCTGTAGTCGACCACTTCACCCGTCTCCGACAGGCGCGCGTAGAGCGGCGACTCATCTTCCACAAATCTCGTAAGCCCCATGAGAGCCACGTCGTCGGCACTCTTCTCCACTGCCTCCCGGTAGCGGCTGAACTCATCGGGCCGGAAGATGGCATCGCATGTCATCGCGATAAACCGGCCTTCGATTCCTTCCGAAGCCGCCTTGAGTGTGCAATAGGAATTGTCGGTGACAATCGGACGCGTCACCACAGGAAGGCCTTCGGCTGCAAGACTGCCGAGATAATCGATCAGCGGCTGCATCCTTGCATTGGCGCCGACATATATATGCTCTGCACCGTTTTCCATGAGCGTGTCGACAAGTACCCTTATCATCGGGGTGCCGAAGAGCGGCACGAGGGGTTTCGGACACTCATATCCTTCCTTCACAAAACGGCTCCCGAGGCCGCCGGCTAAAATTACATAATCCATCAGAACTATATCCTTACGCCGGCTGCCTCAGGAGGAGCCGGCAAAAATTATTAACAAAAACTGAATCTCACGTGACAAACGGCGTCATTTGAGCAAGTCAGGCCGCAGACGGCGCGTGCGCTCCATAGCCTGGTCGAGCCTCCACTGCGCTATCCGGGCCTCATGGCCGCTCAGTAGCACCTCGGGCACCTTCCAACCCTTGTAGTCGGCAGGCCTCGTATAGACCGGCGGGGCGAGCAGATTGTCTTGAAACGAATCGGAAAGGGCAGACTGCTCATCGCCTATGGCGCCCGGAATCAGACGCACCACAGCATCGACCACACACGCAGCCGGAAGTTCTCCGCCCGTGAGCACGTAGTCGCCGATGGAGATCTCGCGGGTGACCAGATGCTCGCGTATGCGGTAGTCGATGCCTTTGTAGTGCCCGCACAGTATTATGATATTGTCGAGCAGGGAGAGGGAATTGGCCAACGGCTGCGAAAACGTCTCGCCGTCGGGCGTCATGAATATCACTTCATCGTAATCACGCTCCGCCTTGAGCCGGCTTATGCAATCGTCGACCGGCTGTATCTGCATCACCATGCCGGCCTCCCCGCCAAATGGGTAATCATCCACTTTCCGATGGCGGTTGGTGGTGTAGTCGCGGAGATTGTGCACGTGAATCTCCGCCAGCCCCTTGTCTTGCGCCCGCTTCAGAATCGAGCAATTAAGCGGCGACTCAAGCATCTCGGGCATAACTGTCAGAATGTCTATTCGCATCTATGGAATAATTGGTTGGTGTTGGTTAAGGGTATTCTTATTAAATAACACAGAAAACGCCCTTTTTTATCATAGCGGAAAAAAATGCGGGCACCCCTGAAAGAAGGGCGCCCGCGGTCGAATAGAGTTTTATGGTTTATAGAAGATCAATCGATTTCCTCATCAGCTTCATATCCGCCCATCTCCCTGATGGCGTTCTTGAGCATCACATACTGCTGGAAGAGATGGTTGACAGGCACCTCGCCCTTAGTGTAGTCGTGCATCGGACTCTTGAGGAAGAAGCTGAGGAACCTCTGGATTCCGCTGCGGCCTGCGCGTGCGGCGAGGTCGCTGAGCAGAACGAGGTCGAGGCAGAGAGGAGCCGCCAGAATAGAGTCGCGGCAGAGGAAATTGATCTTGATCTGCATCGGATAGCCCATCCAGCCGAAAATATCAATATTGTCCCAGCCTTCCTTGTTGTCGTTGCGCGGGGGATAGTAGTTGATGCGCACCTTGTGGTAGTACTGGGTATCCTCATCGTTGCCATGTCCGTAGAGATCGGGCTGATTCTCGGGCACGAGAATAGATTCGAGTGTGGAGAGTTTCGACACTTCCTTGGTGCGGAAGTTGGCGGGTTCGTCAAGCACGAGACCGTCTCGGTTGCCGAGGATATTTGTCGAGAACCATCCTGAAAGGCCGAGGCAGCGTGTGCCGATGATCGGAGCGAAACCGGACTTCACGAGTGTCTGACCTGTCTTGAAGTCCTTGCCCGCGATAGGCATCCCTGTCTCTGCGGCGAGTTCCCACATGGCGGGAATGTCTACCGTGGTGTTGGGAGCGCCCATGATGAAGGGAGCGCCTTCCTTGAGAGCGGCATATGCGTAGCACATGGAGGGTGCCACTTTCTCCTTGTTGTCCGCCTTCATGGCAGCCTCAAGAGCGGCGAGTGTGCCGTGTACCTCCTCGTCGACAGGAACGTACACCTCAGTGGAGGCAGCCCAGAGCACAACCACGCGGTCGAGACCTTTCTCCTTCTTGAAGTTGCGGATATCCTCGCGCAGCTGCTCTGCCATCTCCCAGCGGGTCTTGCCTTCCATCACATTGTCGCCTTCGAGGCGTTTCGCGTAGTTTTTGTCGAAAGCAGCCTTCATGGGCACGATAGCCTGAAGTTCCTCCTTCACGGGATTGATGTCTTTCTCCTTGAGCACTTCAGCATTGATAGCGGCGTCGTATGCGTTGGCCGGATACACGTCCCATGTAGCGAACTCAATGTCGTTGAGATCTGCGAGGGGAACTATGTCCTTGTAGTGGAGATATTTCTTGTCCTCGCCCTTGCCTACGCGGATCTTGTCGTACATACACATCGAACCTACCGGTTTAGCCAGACCTTTGCGTGTCATGAGCACGCCGGTCATGAATGTAGTAGCCACGGCTCCGTTGCCGACTACCATTACGCCCAGTTTGCCGCTGGGCTTTGCTGCTTTGTTTGCCATACTTATATTCAAGTTTTTATTATGTTCTGTCTGACATGGTTTCCGAAATCGTCGAAAACGGTGGCAAAGTTATACCTATTTTTCGACACGGCAAAGGATTTTTGATTAAAAATGACGCCTATCGAGGTTAAATATTGTTTACATAATGCGTTATTAGTTAATTTAGATTAATTTTATCGCAAATCTTAAATTTTCTGTTAATTTATATTAATTCGGCTTGAATATAAAAATGTCAAAACTATCCTTCACACGATATTGTTATCAAATAAAATAAAAAAACGCAATGACAATGAGCGGAACGAATTTCAACATCACCGAAAACATCATTTATATAGGAGTGGACGACCCTACACTCGACCTTTTTGAAAACCAGTACAGGACACATAATGGCGTAAGCTACAATTCCTATCTGATCAAGGGAGAGAAAACCGCGGTTGTAGACACCACCGACGACCGCACGGGCGAGCAATGGCTTTCAAACCTTCAGCAGGCGCTCGCGGGAGGAAAGCCCGATTTCCTCATCATAGAGCATATGGAGCCCGACCATTCATCGCTCATATCCACATTCCTGGAAATATACCCCGACACCACTCTGGTGCTCTCGGCAGTAGCCGCGAAAATGCTTCCCGAATATTTCGAGGCGCTTCCCGCGGGACTGAAACTGCTCACAATGAAAGAAGGCGACACCCTCGACCTGGGAGGTCTGACTCTCAGTTTCCACACCGCCCCCATGGTGCACTGGCCGGAAGTGATGATGGCATACTGCCCCGAACAGCGCGTGCTCTTCAGCGCTGACGCATTCGGGACTTTCGGAACACTCGACACCTCACCCGACGACTGGGCGGCGGAGGCCCGCAGATATTACTACAACATTGTAGGAAAATACGGCCCCCAGGTGCAGAATGTGCTGAAAAAACTCCGGATGCTCGACATCAGGACCATATGTACGCTCCACGGCCCCATTCTGAATTCAGACCTCGACCGATATATCGGACTCTACGACACATGGAGCAGTTACCGTCCCGAGAACGACGGCGTATTCATCGCCGTCGCCTCCATACACGACAACACTCTCCATGCAGCCGAATATCTCGCGGAGACCTTGCGCAAGAAAGGTGTGGAAGACGTTTGCCTCGTCAATCTGACACGCGCCGACCTGTCGGAAACCTTGGCCAAGGCCATGATGTATCCCAAGGCCGTATTCTGCGCCTCCACCTACGACGCCGGACTCTTCACTCCGATGTATTCACTGATGCATCTGCTTGAGATAAAGGGATACCGCGACAGAAAGACGGCGCTGATAGAAAACGGTTCGTGGGCTCCGGCTGCTGCCAGCGTGATGCGCGGAATGCTCGAGAAGATGAAGGGAATCGAATTCACAGGCGACAAGGTGACGCTCCGCGGCGCATTCAAGGAGACCGACAAACCGGCCATCGACGCGCTGGCGGATGAACTAATGGGGAATGGTGAATGGTGAACGGGGAATTAAATCTTTTAAAACCTAAATCTTTTAAAACTGATATTTGGATATGATAGACAAGAAAGCTCTTGAGGCCTTCGTGGAAGAGCAACTCAAGGATACCGAATATTTCCTTACCGACATAAAGGTGTCGGCCAACAATGAAATCACTGTAGAGATCGACTCGATGACTCCGGGCGACCTCGAGGAATGCGTAAAACTCACTCGCGCCATCGAGGCTGCCTTCGACCGCGATGTGGAAGACTACGAACTTGAAGTCGGCACCGCCGGCCTGACGTCGCCTCTGAAAGTGAGACGCCAGTATGAAAAATATACAGGACAGGATCTCGAAGTCCTCACTGCCGACGGAAGAAAACTCCATGGTATGCTGCGCAGCGTGAGCGAAGACGGCATAATACTTGCCGTGGAGCAGAAAGTGAAGAAGGAGGGTGTGAAGAAACCGGTGATCGAGACCACGGAACTCGACATTCCTTTCTCCAACATCAAGAAGGCCGTCTACGACCTGAAATTCTGAATTCCC
This sequence comes from uncultured Porphyromonadaceae bacterium, assembly GCA_900555915.1. Classification (GTDB taxonomy): domain Bacteria; phylum Bacteroidota; class Bacteroidia; order Bacteroidales; family Muribaculaceae; genus Lepagella. Next base: position 7,681 of record USNC01000048.1, read on the forward strand.
GCCACCAAGGCCCCATTTCATAAATACAAAACTTGACACATGAAACTTAAAATTAAACTTTTAGCAGCCGCATGCTCGCTTTTGTGCGCAAACGCGAGCATGGCCGAATTCAAGACTTTCCCCGACGGCAGCCCGGTGCCCGGATGGTTTAACGACACTAAGGCTCCCGATGCCAGAGTAAAGACTTACCGCATCACCGACCACGGAGTGAGACAGGACAGCACCCTGCTTCAGACCGAGGCCATACAGAAGGTGATCGACCTTGCCGCAGAAAACGGAGGGGGAACAATAGAAATACCCGAAGGCACATTTCTCAGCGGGTCGCTATTCTTCAAGCCGGGCACCCACCTGCGGCTTGCAAAAGGGGCTCGTCTGAAAGGCTCGGACGCTATCACCCACTACAAGATAGTTCCGACACGCCTTGAGGGACAGACCATCAACTACTTCGCGGCGCTCGTCAACGCCGACAAGTGCGACGGATTCACCATATCTGGCGAAGGCACGATCGACGGCAACGGCCATCGCTTCTACGATGAGTTCTGGCTCCGCCGCAAGGTAAACCCCAAATGTACGAACCTGGAGGCTCTGCGTCCGAGAATGCTTTATGTCTCCAACTCCAAAGACGTCACCGTGAGCGGCATACGGATGGTAAACTCAGGATTCTGGACCAACCATCTCTACAACTGCGAGCGCATCAAATACTTAGGTGTGACGATTCTGGCCCCGACCGACGGGTATCCGAAAGGACCTTCGACCGACGCCATCGACCTCGACGTCTGCCGGGATATCCTGATTTCGCAGTGCTATATGAACGTGAACGACGACGGAGTCTGCCTTAAAGGGGGCAAGGGAACATGGGTGGACCTGTCTCTTATACACATCTGACGCTGCCGACGATCTT
>USNC01000049.1 GCA_900555915.1 uncultured Porphyromonadaceae bacterium
CGCGTAAGATCGTCGGCAGCGTCAGATGTGTATAAGAGACAGGTCCCTAACCTCACGTACCTCACAGAGGCCGGGCATATCAGCCTCCAGACGTCGGCATATCTCAAGCAGTTTGGCAGTGCCTTTCTGAATTTCCATGCCGCTGCGGATCCCTACGAGAATTTTTACGGCGCCATCGGCGGGAGGAAGGGAATAGTCCATACCTTCCAACGAAATCGGGAGATTGGTAAAGACAAGTTTTTCCGGATCCATATGCCGGCGTGCCGACATGTCGTATTCGGGAAGCACCGACATTGCTCCGTCGATATTGTCGTAGAGATGCCGTGTGTAGGAAGCATGTGCGGCTATCAGCCATCCTCTCTCCCTTTCCGGATTGGCCATCACGAGCGGGGCAGGTTCATTGCCGATTCTGAACTCCGAGAATCTGAACAGGTCTGTATGGACGCAGTCGTCTACAAAATAGTGGTCGTTGCCGCAGAGCGTGAGAAATACGGAGCGGTTGTTTTTTTTCAGGATGTCGAAGATTATTCTGAGTTTGCCGGGTTTTAGTTTCAGAAACACAGGGTTGATGAGCTGCACCACATCGTAGCCGGTCCATGAGGGGAGCGACGCCATCACTCTGTATAGATAGCCGACGGCCCCGAGGGTGCCCGCATGGCGCTGCAGTTCGACATCCGCGTCTGTCTTCATATGTCCGCCCCGGTCGGAGACAAGTGTCACCGTGTGTCCGCGTCGTCTCAGTTCTTTGGCCAGGCAGGCATGGAGATTTGAGTAGTCTCCCAGCATCAGTATTCTCATGGTGTCGTATCGTTTTTTTGTCCGGATTTATTCCCGCTTTCCTCATCTGCGATATATACCGGACGATGTTTTGATTCCTTATAGATTTTACCGATATATTCGCCGATTATGCCAAGGGCGAGCAACTGGCATCCGCCAAGAAAAAGAATGGCGCATATCAGGGTGGGGAATCCTTGCACAGGATCGCCGTATATGATGGTCTTCCCTATGATATATGCCATGTAGACAATGGAGAAGAGCGATACGACGAATCCGAGTACAGATGCGAACCTCAGCGGGGCGGTGGTGTAGCTCGTGATGCCCTCGAGGGCAAGGTTCACAAGGCGTGACGGCGACATCTTCGTCTGTCCGGCCACTCTGTCGGCGGTGGTGAACTCCACTCCTTTCTTCCTGAACCCCACCCAGCAGTAGAGCCCTTTCGTGTAGCGTTGCGACTCACGCATACTCCGTATGGCATCCACGGCCTTGCGGTCGAGAAGTCTGAAATCGCCCACGTCGGGCAATACGTCTACATCTGTGCTCCTGTTCAGAAGGGCGTAATATATCCTTGTGAGATATTTGCGCAGAAAAGATTCCTTGCCGCGGCTCTGTCTCTTTCCGTAGACGTCCTCCCATCCCTGTTCCCATTCCGAAAGCATTCCGGGTATGGCCTCCACCGGATTTGCAGATCGGCGTCCATTATCACCATGCAGTCGCCCGACACGCGGTCAAATCCGGCCAGCAGAGCGTTCTCCTTCCCGAAGTTTCTCGAGAGACTTACATATCTCACTCTCGGATCCCTGGCGTTGAGACGGCGCAACTTCTCGAGCGAGCTGTCGCGGCTGCCGTCGTTGACCATCATTACCTCCCATTCATAGCGCGATGGAAGGCCCGGCAGTTCATTGTCGATAAGCGGACGCAAGGCTTCGTAGAGGGCGTCGAGCGATTCCTCCTCGTTGAAAACCGGTATGAGTATAGATACTTTCTTCACAACTTTAATAGAAGTATTTTTACTCAAGTTTCGCATATCATACAACCTCATGACCTTCAAGATGAGTTGGCGAAACTTGAATTTTTCACAAAATTATTCAATTTTTAAACGTCAGGGTGCGTTCATATATTATGACAATGACTTCAAAAGAAACGATGACTGTGGTTGTTCCGGTTTTCAACAGACCTGAACTCATAAGGAGATGTCTCGACAGCATCGAGGCGCAGACATGGCGTCCGCTGCATGTGATTGTGGTCGACAACGCCTCGACCGACGACACCGTCTCTTCAGTAGCGCGGTGGAAGGAAACGCATGGAAGCGACGACTTTTCCCTTACGATACTTTCCGAATCCAGAAAGGGGGCTGCTTATGCGCGTCAGACAGGCCTTGACCGGGTGACGACCGACAAAGTCATGTTTTTTGATTCAGACGACAGTATGCGCCCTGACTGTGTGGCTTCCGTCATGGAGGCGTGGCGGAGAGATCCTGACGCCGATATCGTGGCGTGGCCTGTCGCAAAGCATGTCGGGAATGGAAAAGTGTTGGAAAGCCGCGCCGTGAAGGGAAATATTCTTGAGATGCATATGGTGCATGCCCTCTTCCAGACGCTCGCATATGCGGTGAAGACCGATTGCCTGAGAAAAGCCGGGGGGTGGAGAGGAGAGTTCCCTAACTGGAATGATCTTGAGACCGGGACGCGTCTGCTGTTGGGAAATCCTTCGGTGATTGCCCTGCCAAGGCCGCTTGTGGATGTATATCCGCAGGAAGAGAGCATTACGGGCACGTCTTATTCAGCCAAGAACGGACTGTGGGAAATGTCGCTCGACGGCATGGAGCGGAGCATACGTCGCAGCGGGCGCCCCGACATGGCGAGACTGCTTGCTATCGTAAGCTACAGGCGTGCGATTCTCGCCGCGACATACGCCAAGGAGGGTAGGATGGATCTGGCTTCCCCGCTGTATGAAAGGTCCTTGCTCGAGGTCCCGGCCGGAAAACGGCCGCTCATACGGTTTGCATACCATTGGACGCGTTGCCGTATGCGCGGCGCATTTTCTATCGTCGGGCGTTTCCTATGAACCTATGGCCCACAGTAGCCGGTGGGTTTTCCGAGTCATTCCTCAAACAGCTGGTCCCATGAAGGCAGGAGCACGGGCGTCTGCTTCATAGCCTTCAATATTTCCGGAGAGGCGTATTTCCTGTCGATCACGAGGCGGAACAGATATTCGTCCATCCAGGGGTCGGTGGCTATGAGATAGCCGTTCTGTCCGGTATTGCCCCAACTGTTTTCGATAAGCCATTTCTTGGGATTTCCCTTCTCATCGAGATCGACTCCCGATAGCGTCATGGCGTGAGATGAAGCGCTCGCTTTCGAGGAGATGCGTTCCGCTTTGTCCATGCCGAAACTGATGTCGAAGAGAGATTCGTAGTCGAAGTTGTCAAGGTCGAGCACGCCGCTCTGGCGGTCGAGGTATTTGCCTACGTCGCAGGAGAAATACATTGCGGTGGAGTCTTTGATCGACTCTATCGCGGCCTTCTTTATTTCCTCCATAGGCACGTTGAGATAGGTCCAGTCCAGACCGTCGTAGGAGTGGCGGTCGTAGTCGATTCTATACACCTTCCAGTACTCGCGCGAGGGGTCGTTCATGAGCATGACATAGCCGTTTTTCAGGTCGTTGCCTACATATTCCCTGTAGAATGATTCCGGAGTGTATTTTTTAGTCTCCACCGGATTGCCTTTCTTGTCTTTGCGTGTCCAGGTGAATTCCGTAGGAGGTTCACCGAGGGCGAGCGCCAGCATTTTATAGACTTCCGAAAGTTGGGCGGTCTTCATTTCTTTCAGTTCCGAGGCGTTCTTGCCTGCCGCTTTCGCCTGCCGCAGACGGAGTCCGTATTCGCGCAGTTTTGTGGCGAGGAGGCGGCGGAAGGAGGCAGTATTGTTGGAAATCTCCGTCTCGGCCATGACTTCGCCCGGCACAATGCCGTATTTGGATATGAGGTCAATCGCGCCGCAGAATGTTCCGCCGTCTGAGATGGGATTGTTGAAAAGCCATTCCACCTGGCGGTCTTCCATGGGGCTGCCGGAGGTGTCTATCACCGACTGGAGAAATAGATTTGCCTTCTCAAGCTGGTCGTAGAAGAAATTGTAGTTTTGGGAGAATGTCAGTTTCGGAAGGTCATGCTGCCTCATGGCCTGGGAGCGTAGCATGTTGAGGCTGGTGAAAAGCCAGCATCGTCCCGACGACTTCTGGTCGGTGATTCCGTTGGTCTCGACTTTGTGGGAGAAATGGTCGTCGAAGTGGTTCCGTACCTCGCCGTTGAATGCTATCTTGTCGATTGCGGCGGCGTTCAGGGCGTTGTGCCGGGCCCGGTTGGCGGAATTGTCGTTGTATTCCGATTTGAATCCGGCGAGCATGTCGGCCGAAATGCCCCCGTCGTTGGTGCGTGCTGTCGCGGTGAATGCGGCCGCCAGCGACAATGTCAGTATCAGATGTTTCATATTGTGATGTTGTTAGATTTCAATCTTGAATGCCTGGTAGGCTATGCCACGGCCTCCGAGGCCGTATTTCTGATGCAGCAGTCCGGAATTGAGTATCGTTCCCGAGGCCTCGTTGCTTGTGCCGAAATCGAAATATCTGGCGGAGGCGAAGGTCTCGGAGATAAGGTGCTGCATAAGGAAAGACAAAGTCCCGTTGAGTCTTCCCTCCTCTGTGGTGGCGATATATTGGCAGTGGGCTACGCCGGCTGAATCGAATACGCACACTTCCGCCTGGGTTCCGTCGGCGTTGCCGCAGAGGAAAAGCCGGATGTTGTCGGGGAAACGGTCTTTGAGCAGCTGGAGCTCCGCTGCTGAGTGCACCGGCGACGCACCGTGTCTTTCCCTGAGACATTTTTCGAGCAGGGGCATGAACTCATCTGTGCGGTCAGTCTCCCGGATGAGGAGGCCTTTTGGGGCACTCTTTTTCAGGTAGCGTCGCTGCTGAGTGTTGAAACCGGGATTGGCGGCAAGGTCTATGGCTGAGGAGAGATTTGTGTACCATGGTTCGGCACCAAATCGGAAAAGGGCATACAGGTCTTCCTCGGCGGGAATGCGATGGTAGATGTGGGGCACGGGTTTATAGAAAATTTTAGATATCCCGTTGCCGCGGCACCAGTCGAGCCACGCTCCGAAAAGTAGCAGCATGTCGTTGCCGTCGAAGTGGGAGCGGGGTGTGAGCCAGCTTCCGAATGTCAGACCCTGGTGTGAATATAGACTGTCTTCCGTGATGTTGGCGGGGAGAACAGCCGCCGGAGTTCCCTTATTGCAGGCTATCAGGGAGCAGTCGGTGAATCTGTCGGCATGATAGTCCATATAGCCGCGCATATGCAGCATGGTGCCCTGCCGCGACTGTGAGGCAAGGTTGTCCCAGAGTTTTGAGTCATCTGGAGAGTACCGTCTGATAGTCCACTTTGTATCCATAATTGTCATAGATGCAAAGTTAACAATTTTTTTGGAATAATGCCGACAGTTTCTAAAAGCTAATTTAAAGAATCCCCGGAATCTGATGTTCGGAGTCGGCGTGAGGTTGGAATAGAGGGTGTGAGGAGAGGCGGCCGGTGGCGTTCAGATACTGGGATATCGAGAGGCGGAATGTGCCGTAGGCGGAGATGTAGTTGCCCTGGGCTTCAACGTAGAGGGCTTGCGCGTCGAGGAGGTCTGCGATGGTGTTCATGCCGGTGTCGTAGTAAGCCTGAGTGATGCGCAGGTTCTCGCGACTCTGCTCTATGTCCTGGCCGGCAAGTTCCATCTTGCGGCACGCCCCGGAGAGGTTGTCCCACTTGTCGGTGATCTCGATCTCAAGTTTCTGGCTCAGATCCTCAAGTTCCAGGCGGGCATTGTCCACTTCGAGCTGTTTCTTCTTTATGGCGTGGGAGCCGCCCCACCAAGCCGAAACGGGTACGTCGAGAGTTATGGCCACGGCACCGAAATTATGGTTCTGGTCGAGGACATCGTGGTAAAACCAACCGGCACCCACACCCAACTTAGGCATGTATTCGCCGATCTTCATCTTTTTTTCGAGCACTTTGGCCTCCACGTTCTTCACCAGCAGCCGATAGTCGGAGGTGCCGGTCACGGCCGAAGCTCCGTCTACAAACAGTGACGCCGGTATCTCGGGAACTGAATCGGGGATTGACTCCGAGATGTCGATGCTGTCGGTCGGGCCATAACCGATATGCTGGGCGAGCAGCATCTTCATCAGATTGATGCCGTTGTCGAGGTCTACGAGAGAGTTGCGGTAGCTGTTGCGCTTTATCTCCACTTTAAGCAAGTCGTTGCTTATGGCGATTCCGGCATCGACCGCGGCCTTCACGGTGGCGGTCAGGCTGTCGAGAGTCGTGATGGCGCTCACTACCGAGCTTCTCAGGCCCTTGAGCGACGCGAGCTTCCAATACAGGTTGTCAGTCTCCACCAGCACATCGTCGGCGGCTTTCTCCTTCTTGATCCTGGCAGCTTCCTCTCCGACCCGCGCCAGCTTGTTGCCGTTGATGATCTGTCCGCCCATGAAAATCGGTTGTACGGCCCATATGCCCGCTGCTTTGCCATTCTTTATGACGCCGAGCGTGAACAGATCAAGGACGTCATACTGAAGCATGTCGTGGTTTGCCCAAAAGGCCGACACACCGCCGGATATCTCCGGAAAATATTTAGTGAACGCTTCCTTGCGTGTCTCTGCTGCCGCTTTGACATCGTTGTCGGTAGATTTGAGAGCCGCGTTGTTGCGGATGGCAAGCTCACGGCATTGCTCCAGTGTCAGCAACGAGTCGGCCGGTGCAGCTTCCGAACTGAAGGTGACAGCTGCAAGCACCGCCGCCAGCAATAATATGTTGATAATATATCTTTTCATAGTCTTGAATTCTTTAGTGTACACATACGGATAGACTGTTGCTGTCACAGAAGATGCGTCTCCTCGGGTTCAGGCAGTGGGCGGTCAGCACCTTTTGCCTTGCCTTTCATCATGGCGTAAGCCACGGGAATGACGGTAAGGATGAAAATCATGGTGACCGGAGTGCCCCAGAAGATCACTACACCCATAGGTTTCCAGAGCGCGCTGTCGCCCATCACCATAGGAAGCACCCCCATCGTGGCGGCTGCTGATGTAAGGAATATGGGACGCATCCTGCGCTTGGAGGCATTAAGAACGGCATCGTGCACGTTCTGCCCTTCATTTCGCAATTCCTCGGCATAGTCGAGCAATACGATCGCGTTGCGTACCAGGATGCCCATGAGGGATACGATGCCGAGCACGCATGTCAGCGAGAGCGGAGTGCTCTGGATGATGAGGCCGAAGGCCGCGCCGGGGATGCAGAGCAGAAGCGAGAGCAGAAGGAGCACCGAAGTGTCGGCCTGGGCATAGTGGAGCAGAAGTATGAAGAATATCACTACAACGGCCAGCGCCAACCCCTCGAGAATTTCGGGGAGGGTGTCCATCTCCTGTTCCCATTCGCCGCCTTTCGTGATGGAGATGCCTTCCGGCAAGTCGAGGCGACCGATGCTGTCCATCAGTGCTTCAGTGCGGTCGATGACGTTGACATTGCGCTGCACGTCGGCTATTACCGACACAGTCGTGTTTCCGTTGTAGTGGATCAGCATTCCCGGATGCCATTCGGCCTTGACATCGCTTATCTGACTGAGAGGCACGGACGCGAGGCCCGGCACAGGAATCGGTTCCTGCTCAAGCTGCGATATGTCGCCTACATGGGAGGTGGGAGTCTTCAGGGTGACCGGAATACCGTAGTCGCCTTCCCAGACAGTGGCCACTGGTAGGCCGGGAGAATAGCGCATCGCGAGAGTGGTCTCAAGCAAAGTGGAGTTCAGGCCGAAGCGTTCGGCGCGTGTCCTGTCGGGTTCTACAGTGGCTGAAGCCAGCGGATTGTCGAGCGAGAGGCGTACGTTGCGCAGGGCCGGAACTTTACGGGCTATGGCCGCCACAGTGTCGCATACGGATTGCAGCACCTCGGGAGAGGCTCCGGAAAAACGGATGTCGATGGGATTGTCGGCCATCGAATAACTGAGTTGCTTGAAGCGGACGAAAGCGTCGGGGAAGAAGCTCTCATATTTTTCGGTGTAGTCGTTGAGCACATCGATGGTGGCCTGGTTGCTTTTTGTGTTGACGATAAACTGCGCGTAGTTCGGTCCGCCGACCTGCGGGGCATATGTGGTCTGGAACCGTGGCGACGAGCATCCGTGGAAAGAGGCAATCGAGACCACTCTCGGGTCGTTGGAAAGAATTTTCTCGAGAGAGTCGGCCACTTGCGTGGTGCGTTCCACTCTGGTTCCCGTAGGGAGGGTGATTTCCACGGCAAACTGGTTGCGCTCGGCGATGGGCATAAGCTGCATCGGACGAGTCACGAAGAGCCAGCCACCTACGGCTATACATACTGCGCCCACGGCGATTGTGGCGCGCGGAAACTTGAAGCAGAGGTCGATAAGCTTGTTGTATATGCGCTGCATGGAGACGAAGAAACTGAATTTCTTCTTTCCCGAAGCTACGGCCTCCTGCTGGAGTTTGTAGATAGGCTTCTTTATGAGCTTATACTGCAGATACGGCACAAGGAGCTCGGCAAGGATGAGCGAGACGATGAGGATGATGGTCATGCCCCATGGGAAATCGGTGAGGAAGTCGCGGAACATGCCCGTCACCGTAAGGAGGAAGGGGAAGAAGGTGACGGATATGGCCAGCGTGGCCGAGAAAATGGCTTTAAAGAACTCTGTTCCGGCGCGCAAGGTGGCCGAATAGTG
>USNC01000050.1 GCA_900555915.1 uncultured Porphyromonadaceae bacterium
CGCGTAAGATCGTCGGCAGCGTCAGATGTGTATAAGAGACAGGCATACGGATCTTCAGTGTTGCTGCTCACGGGCGGCGATGCCGAATTGTTATATAAAAGAATATCTACACGCATACCTGCCAGTCATATCGCCGATCTGATGGCACGGGGTCTGCTTTATATCTATCAACACAATGAACTCAAATAAACTCTTTTGCGCCATATTGGCACTCCTGTCGGTGTGCGGTGTGGCTTATGCCGATATCAACACGCCATACTCCATGTACGGATATGGCATGATGGGCGACCGCGCCACTTCAAAGCAGCGCCAGATGGGCGGGGTGGGATATGCCATGCAGTCGGGTCGCCAGATCAATGCCATGAATCCCGCCTCATATGCCTGTATCGATTCCCTCACGTTTCTCTGGGATATGGGAGCGGACGTGTCGATGCTCTGGAGCAAGGACAGCCAGGCGTCTGACCGTTCAGTAGGCGGCGGCCTGAGCTACGTCACGCTGCAGGTGCCTCTGTCGAAGCATATCGGCATGTCGGTCGGCATGTTGCCGCTTACCCAGGTGGGATACGCCTTCGGCGACGACATCAAGTTCGGCACAAGGCAGAATCAGGGCTCGGGCGGAATAAGCCAGGCCTATGCCGGAGTGTCGGGCAAGATCGGCGGTTTTTCGGTAGGCGCCAACGTTTCATACGATTTCGGCACCATCCAGAACGATGTCTATGCCACTCCCGAGACTTCCGGACAGTCGCTCTTCGAGCACATCATGGAGATCCGCGACTGGAATGTGCTCGTGGGCGCGCAGTATCGCCAGCCCATCGGACGCAACAACGCGCTGACCTTGGGTGTGACCTATGCTCCCAAAAAGTCTTTTCACGGCAATACATGGCTCACTCTCCAGGACCTTCAGTCGACCAGCACCCCCGACACCATCGCCATCTCGTCGATGAAGGGGAAATACTATTCCCCGCAGTCGTTCGGCTTCGGACTCGCGTTCACACACGAGCGCGTGCGCCGCATCGTGGTCGAGGCCGACTTCACCTGGCAGCAGTGGTCGAAGGCCGCTTTCTCGGAGATGCTCGATGAGGCGGGGCAGGTAGTGTTTCAGGGAAGCCGATTCAACGACCGCCGCAAGTTTGCCGCCGGTGTGGAATATACCCACAACGTGCGCGGCTCCTATCTCGAGAGAATGCCTTTCCGGTTTGGTGGCTTCTACACTCAGGACTATCTGAAGATCAACGGCAACTCCGTGAAGGAGTTCGGTCTTTCGCTCGGCACCGCCTTCACAGCGCCGCAGGCCAAGACGATGATCAATTTCGGCCTCGAATGGCGCCACCGCAAGTCGTCGCCCGTCAATCTGCTCACTGAAAACTATCTCTCAGTGATGGTGGGCGTGAACTTCAACGAACTTTGGTTCTACAAGCGGAAGATCAATTGATTCCGGTAATTTCCTGATTCTTCTACGGCATGAGGTTTCGTTTCGCAGGTCTGGTAGTGATGGCGGCTCTTGCCATGCTGGTGGCGATGCCGTCGTGCAAGGACGACGGCAAACTCGGTGTGGCAAGCCGTATCAACCCCGGCAGTATGCCGTCGATGTCTACGGTCAACGTGTCGACACTCATATCCGATTCCGGAATAACACAGTATAAGATAGTAGCGCCCCTCTGGAATGTATATGATGAGGTCGACACTCCATACTGGGTCTTTCCGAAGGGGATATACTTGCAGAAATACGACCGCAAGTTTAATGTGGTGGCCTCGGTGGCTGCCGATTCCGCCAGATTTTTCCGCAATCAGAATCTGTGGAGACTCGACGGCAATGTCGAACTCACGAAAGTGCCCGGCGAACTGTTTCTCACGCAGCAGTTGTTCTGGGACCAGCGGCGCAGCCAGCTCTACAGCGATTCCTTCATACACATCGAGACGCCCGACCGCATGCTCGAGGGCCACGGCTTTGAAAGCGACGACCGGCTCACGCGTTACCGTATACGCCGCCCCACCGGCATCTTCCCCGTCAATGAAGACCTGCGCTAACCCTTAACCCTTCACCCTTAACCCTTCACCCTTAACCCTTCACCCTTAACCCTTAACATAGATGTCATTCACCGTAGCTTTAGTCCTCACAATAGTGGCCGTGATATTTTCGGCATTGTTTTCCGGCATGGAGATTGCGTATGTGCAGTCAAATAAGGTCCGTATGCAGATCGATGGTTCGAGAGGCGGTATCGTCGACCGTATCATCACCGGTTTCACGCGCAACGAAGACATGTTTATATCCTCGCTGCTCGTCGGCAACAATGTGGTGCTTGTCATCTATGGAATCACGCTTTCGATTCTCATCAATCCGGTGCTCGAGAGTTGGTTTGGCGATTCCGAGGCCATGGTGCTGATCTGCAATACCATTTTCTCGACACTCGTCATTCTGCTATGCGGCGAGTTCGTGCCGAAGACGGCCTTCCGCATCAATCCCAACTTCATGATGCGGGTGTTCGCACTCCCCATCTATATTGTCTACCTCGTGCTTTATCCGGTGTCGAAATTCATCTCGCTCATCACCCGGGCTATGATGGGCATGTTCGGGATAACTGAAAACAAGGTGGATGCCTCGCTCATCACTCTCGATCAGCTCGACGACTATCTTGAGGAGTCGATCCAGTCCAATCATGAGGCGGATGTGGAGGTGGAGCATGAAGTGAAGATCTTCCGCAACGCCGTGGATTTCAAGGACACCACCATCGCCGAGTGTATGCGTCCGCGCAATGAGATAGTGGCGGTGGAGATGGCGTCCACATCCAGGGCCGATCTTCTCTCCCTTTTCTCGCGCACCGGACTTTCAAAGATAGTGGTATATAAGGAGGATATCGACGACGTGGTGGGCTATATCCATATCTCAGAACTCTTCAATATCGAGTCTGACTGGACCAAGCATATAAAGCCGCTGATATTCACGCCTGAGACGATGCTCGCCAACAACATGATGCGCCGCATGATAGCCGAGAAGAAATCCATGTGTATTGTGATCGATGAGTTTGGCGGCACTTCCGGGCTCGCCACGCTTGAGGACCTCGTGGAGGAGATATTCGGCGAGATAGAGGATGAGCACGACCGCCAGCGCCAGTTGTTCCGTCAGCTTCCCGACGGCTCATTTGAAGTGTCGGGTCGTGCCGAAATCGCTGCGGTCAATGAGGCTTTTGACCTGAACCTCAAGGAGTCGGAGGAATACAACACCATAGCCGGATATATTCTCCACTACACCGAGGCCCTTCCCTCGGAGGGGGATTCTTTCGCCATAGCGGGGTTTGATTTCAAAGTGGAGCGGATGTCTACCACCCGTATAGAACTCGTGCGCATCAGCAAGGCCCAGAATGCCGCTGATTGACATCTTCTCATTAGTAACTATTCAGCGGACGCACTGATACAATAAAACAGAGACTGAAACTATTACCAGACGGAGCAGACAACGACCTCTCAATACTCTAAAATATAGTTTATAAAGCCTTAAAATTCAGATAAAAAAAGATGTGATTTTATTTGGTCATTTCAAATAAAATTCGTATCTTTGTATCTGTGGAACAGACGGTTACAGACATATCCAAGGCGATTTCGTCACTTGCGAAACAGATAGAATCGATGCAGGAAACCATCGATTCCCAACACGCTACCATATGCCAGATTAACCGCACCTCGCAAGGTCAACTAAAGGAGATCCGCGACTTGAAAATGATGCTCAAGAAAGAGCGTAAAGAGAAAGAAGAACTCCGTAAGCGTCTTGCCAAGTATGAGGAGCCACCAAAGAACTCCGGAAACAGTAGTACGCCACCTTCAAAGGAGAAACTGAAGGACGAGATAATACGTCGTACCAAATCGCTCCGCAAGCCTACGGGCAAAAAGCCGGGAGGCCAACCCGGACACGAGGGTTCAACGCTTGAGGTAAACGACAATCCCGACGTTGTTGTAGACAACATACCCGAGACTTGCGACAAATGTGGCGACTCATTGGAAGACTGCGACACAATCCTAGACTACGTCACGCAAATCATATCTCTACCTGCACTCAAGCCTTTGATTACGCAGGTGAACCATTATGTGAAAGTATGCCGCACATGCGGAAACCGGGTAAAGGCCAACTCCGAGCGACGCAGGTCGAATGCCGTCGTGTACGACGCTTCTGTAAAGGGGCTTGTCGTATATCTTTCCGTCGTGCAGTTCCTGCCGTTCAACCGCATGGAACGTTTCTTCAAGGAAGTCTTCGGCCTTGAAATAAGTCAGGGTTCTATGGTCAACTGGGTGAACGAGGCGAGGAAAGCCGCGGAGCCTGCCATTGAAAAAATAAAGGAATACATCATGCAGTCGGCTGTGGTTGGTTTTGATGAGTCCGGCTGCTACTGCAACAGACGGCTTGACTGGGCCTGGATAGCGCAGACTGTCTATTTCACACTGCTTTTTCACGGTAAGAGCCGTAAGGGGCAGGAGCTGGAAGACCGTTTTGGAGACTCCCTTGAGAGGATGACTGCCGTCACCGACCGCCACAGCGCATATTTCGCACTCCATTTCCTGAACCATCAGGTATGTCTTGCTCACCTGCTCCGGGAATGTCAGTATCTCAACGAGCTTGACAAAGATCAGGAATGGTCAAAGTCGGTTGAATCACTGTTGCAGGAAGCCATACACGAGCGTAACCAAAGACCGACGGAATCAATAGAGACGAAACCTTGGCTTGAACGACTTGACAAACTTATAGACGAGAATCTGTCAAAGTTGAACGAGAAGTTCACCACTTTCAAAAATGGATTGCTCAAATGTCGGGATTATATTTTCAACTTCCTCAAAGACCCGGCAATACCGCCAGACAACAATGCTTCAGAACGCGGCATAAGGAAGCTGAAGATAAAACTCAAGAACTCGGGATACTTCCGTTCTGACCTCGGAGCCGACGCCTTCATGGATCTGCATTCAATTGTCGAGACCACGAAAAAACACGGCAACTCGCCTTACAATGCAATTCTCGCCCTTTTCTAAGGGCGACCGACTCGGCGTGTCCGCTGAATAGTTACAAAAATAGCTAACAGCTCTTAAAAATACCAAAATCGAAGTCACGTCTTTCGATTTATCCAACTAATTAGTACAATCTTAGTACATACTCAAATTTGTAACTAATTGTATAATAAATATATATACGCCATAAAAGAAGTTGAGGTATGTTTTCACGTATCTATCTAATTCAAGCAAACACAAAACCCAATAGCTTGACAGTGTCAGGGGCTACTGGGATTCAAAACTAAACTCCGATGTTTGTCTTTCAAAAGGGCACTCATGGGATTTCGTTGCAAAGTTAACAAATTTTTGTTAATTGTGCCTCTGAAATTCCGATAAATCCGTATTTATGGCTAAAATTCTCGTTCAAAACACAAACATTACAATCATATCTGTCAACGGAGATGACTACATGTCGCTGACTGATTTGGCACGTTTAATCAAACTCAATCAGATTGCCATTCATCAGATGAGCGTGTTGGAAAGCAATTAGAACGGACGTATCATAGTCGAGACTCCTTGAAAGTGCAGGATGCCGATTGGGATAAATACAGTTTACTACTGAACATTTAGTGGCCAACTTGAACGAGAATCCGATAAGAGGGTTAAAGCAGGAATGGTAGCTTCCGGCGTGAGTCGGGAGTGCCATTCCTGCATTTGCACAATATACGAGCATGAAACCGATAATGATGCCATACTCCAAAGAGATTGCTCAATATCGTGATTTCTGTGGTTTTTACGGGGCTTTGTCGTAGATGCTCTGGAGGGTTACGGCAGGATCGAGCGATTCCATGATGTTTCGGATCACGGCGTCTCCCTTGTCAAGCAGTGTGCCGTCGTCATGGCGTATGATGCCGAAAGCCTCACGGCCAGTGGCGGTTGAGCCGTTGTCCCAGAAGATGAGCGGAATGCCGCGTTCTGCCGCCGCTTTGTTCACGTAGGAGATATAGTAGAGGCGGAATTTCTCGTCGTGCTCGTTGGCGCGTCTGGTGGCGCCCCATTCTCCGATGTACAGGCCTGTCCCGCTGGCGATGAATTTGTCGTGGAGTTTCTTGAAGGTGTTTCTGACATTGTCCTCATCTCCCCATGTGTCTTTCTTTCCTTGGGTTCCAGTATGTCCCCATTCCGTGTATTTCGCTTCTATGGCGAAAGTGTTGGGGTCGTAGAAGTGCACGGCCACGAGGATGCGGTCGGTGGCGGAGTCGGTCGGTTTCACGAAGTTGCTGATGGTGAGGTCGGGGTTTGTGCAGTATCCCGGCACGCTGAGGAAACGTGTGGCGTTGCTTCCTCCTGCAGCCCTGACCGCGTCGACGAATGCCTGGTTCCATTCGTTGAGCACTCTGTATTGCTTGCCTCCGTCCTTGCGGTTGTCGCCCCAACCCCAGCCGCCGTCGTGGATCTCGTTGAGAGACTCGAAAATCAGGAAATCGCCTTTGTCGGCAAATTTCCGGGCTATCTGTGTCCACATCGCCTTCAGTTGCGCCTTTGTGGCTTCATGCTTAGCCGGGTCGGCAGCGGCCCCCTTCGGGTCGAGCCAGTTTTTGCCGTCGGCTCCGTCATGGTGGATGTTGATGATCGCCTTCAGTCCGGCGTCTTCGGCATATCCCACCACTTCGGCTATTCTGTCGAGCCATTCGGCCTTTATGGTGTAGTCGGGGGCATCGCCGGTCTGGCCGAGCCAGGTCACCGGTATGCGGACAGTGCTGAATCCATATTCCTTCAGTTTGCGGAAGAGTTGGGGGGTGGCTTTGGGATTGCCCCAGGCAGTTTCGGAGGCCACTCCATTGTTGTATGCGTCAAACTGGTTGCCGAGATTCCATCCTGCGCCCATGCTCTTTGCAAATTCCACCGATGTCAAGGCTGTGGGTTCCGGCTCCGGTTCGGGCTCGGGTGTGGTGGAGTCCTGCGCTGGCGGGGGTTCTGGTGCCGGGTTGGCGGGTTCGTCCTGCGGCGAGGAGGAGCAGGATGCGATGATGGCGAAAGGAAGGCACATCATCATGAGTTTTTTCAAAAAGGACATAAATGTATAAGGTTGAAAATTGAATTAATGCGGTCTTGCGGGAAGACCGTTTTGATTTATGTTGCAAATTTACGAATATTATTTCAATCTGCAAAGCCCGTAGTGGCGAAGTGAGCGATAGTATTTGATAATTAAGGAAAATATGCTTAATTTTGCACCCGTTATTAAATTGGAAATAAAATGAAGAAAGATAATTCGGAAGAGCTGTTTCCTGTGGTGGATGAGAATGGCGTGATAACGGGAAGTGCCACAAGAGGGGAGTGCCATGGAGGTTCGCGTCTGCTGCATCCTGTGGTGCATCTCCATGTGTTTGATGCTGAGGGGCGGTTGTATCTTCAGAAGCGTCCGGAATGGAAAGATATCCAGCCAGGCAGATGGGATACGGCAGTGGGAGGACACATTGATCTCGGAGAGAATGTCGACATGGCCTTGAAAAGGGAGGCTAAGGAAGAATTGAATCTCGAGGATTTCAGTTTCACGCATCTCGGCAGTTATGTGTTTGAGTCAGACAGGGAGCGAGAACTCATCAATGCGTTCAAGACGACAGTGGATTGTCTGCCCTGTCCGAGCGACGAACTCGACGGAGGCCGCTTCTGGACAGCCGCAGAGATTGCTGCAAATATCGGGCAGGGTGTGTTCACACCAAACTTCGAGCAGGAATACGCCCGCTTTTTCGGTGAGGGTCGTGAAGGGGAGGAGTGATCACTTGCCGTCGGAGATTGAGGGGTAGGACTTGCAGAAGTCGCGTATCATGCACTCCCCGCAATGCGGGCGTCGGGCAGTGCAGACGTAGCGGCCATGGAGTATGAGCCAGTGGTGGGCGTCGGGCAGAAGATGCGGTGCGATGTTTTTCACGAGTTCCTTCTCCGTGGCGAGAGGCGTTGTTGAGTTGTGGGTCAGTCCGATGCGGTTGCACACGCGGAAGACGTGGGTGTCGACCGGCATGGCTGCTTTTCCCCACACTACGGCGAGCATCACGTTGGCGGTCTTCCTTCCTACCCCCGGCAACTTCATTAGGCTGTCAATATCGCCCGGCACGGTAGAATTGAAATCCTCCACAAGCATTCGGGCCGCCTTTATGAGGTGGTTGG
Organism: uncultured Porphyromonadaceae bacterium; assembly: GCA_900555915.1. GTDB lineage: Bacteria > Bacteroidota > Bacteroidia > Bacteroidales > Muribaculaceae > Lepagella. Next base: position 8,140 of record USNC01000050.1, read on the forward strand.
TTTTGTTGTTGGGATATGTGACGCTCCTTATAAATTGAAACACGTCTTCTTCCCTGGCTGCTGCGAGGTCTTCCGGATCGGGATATGCCTCGAATAGCGCGGGAGTCACCATGTTCACGCGTTTGTCCGTGCATTGTGCCGAGAGGATCACGGCAAGCAGAAGGTGGAATGGTGAGTCGTAGTCCAGTTCAGTCTTTGGTTCGGGCATTATCTCCTGAAATGTGTCGAGCACCCGTCCGTATCGTTCTTTCTTAGTCATTTTATTTAATGCACAATATTAATGCATAATGCACAATGCATAATCTGTCTCTTATACACATCTGACGCTGCCGACG
>USNC01000051.1 GCA_900555915.1 uncultured Porphyromonadaceae bacterium
CTTCACCCTTCACTCTTCACCCTTCACTCTTCACCCTTCACTCTTCACCCTTCACCCTTCACCCTTCACTCTTCACTCTTCACTCTTAACCCTTCACTCTTAATCCATAAAGCATCGCGCAAAGCGCGATGCTTTATGGATTGAAGAGGTCTTTGTTGTAGAAGTCAAGGATCTCGTAGGTGGCTTTCAGCAGCTGGGTGGCGTTGCCTTCGGGGTTGAGACGCTGGGCCGCGAGATAGTCGTTGATGGCCTCGCTGCGGCGGTTGAGTTTCCAATAGAGGCGGCCGCGCTCTATCAGAGCATCCTCGTCGTCGGGATGCGCTTTCAGATGACGGCTGAGCAGCGCCAGCCGATCCTTTGATTCCGGTGTGTTCATATCAGTCGAGCGGACAATGGTTGGATTTGACGTTGTCATTGGTGAAAAGCGACGCCAGGGCATCGAATTTCTCCGGATTCTCACTTGTGAGATATTCGGCGCGCCCGTGCTTCGACAGGCGGCGTTCCATCTCGGGATGACGGCGCAGATAGTCTCTCAACGACTCAGCCACGAGCCGGCCCTGCTCAAGAATCCGCGTACCCTGCGGCACGTATTTCCTGATTTTTCCCAGCAGAAGGGGATAATGAGTGCATCCGAGCACAATAGTGTCGATAAGCGGGTCGCGCCCCATCAACTGCCCGATGCGCTTGCTGACGAAATAGTCGGCGCCGTCGCTGTCCGCCTCCGAACTCTCCACAATGGCGGCCCACAGCGGACACTCCTGCTCGGTCACTATCATGTCGGGGAAAAGTTTCAGCGTCTCCATCATATAGGAATGGCTGGCCACAGTGCCCGGAGTGCCGAGCACGCCTATATGGCGCGAGGAGGAGACTTCGCCGAGCGCCTCCACCGTAGGACGTATCACTCCGAGCACCCTCCGCGAGGGATCGTCCATCTGCGGGAGATCACGCTGCTGTATGGAGCGCAGAGCCTTTGCCGAGGCGGTGTTGCAGGCCAGGATCACAAGCGGACATCCGCGCGCGAAGAGTTCGCGCACAGCCTCGAGAGTATAGCGGTAGACCACGTCGAAACTCCGCGAACCGTAGGGAGCACGCGCATTGTCGCCGAGATAGAGATAATCGTATTCAGGGAGTGCCTTGCGCAGATCGCGCAGTATCGTGAGTCCGCCATATCCAGAGTCGAACACTCCGACAGGGCCTAATGAAATGGCGGAAGTCGTCGCTTCCGCCATCTTGTCTGATTCAGTATTGGTCATGGTTTCGCTTACCGCATGGTATGCCTCGCATTGACAGTTGGGTCTTTCTTACTTTATGCCAAGTTTGGCCTTGACAGCGTCTGTGACATCCACCACCGGTTCGGCGCGGAAGAGAGTCATCTGCGGGTCATAGATCTGGATAAGGGAGAAGGCACCCTCGCGGCCCACGCTTTCCACCGCCTGGCTCACTTTCTGCTGCACGGGGCGCATGAGTTCGTTCTGCATATTCTGCAGATCCTGCATAGCGGTCTGCTCAAACTGCTGTATCTTCTGCTGATAGTCGCTGAGTTCGCGGGTCTTGCGTTCTTTGATGGCGGGAAGCTCATCTTCCTTCATGTTCTGATACTCGGTGACCATACGGTTCATCTCTTCCACGAGTTTCTTGTATTCGGCATCATACTTGTCGCTCACTTCCTTAAGCTGGTTCTGTGCGGCTGTAGTCTCAGGCATGGCCTGGATGATTGAACCGAAGTCCACGAGACCGATCTTGAGGGTCTGTGCGGAGAGAAGCATCGGGCAGATGAGCGCGATTGCCAAAAGTACTTTCTTAATCATTTCTGTTGGTATTGTTTTTATTTATTATTATTTTTTTTGCTTTTGGTGGGCTTATTGGGGGCCATGGGGATCCATGTTTAATCATGAGAAATCATGTTTAATCATGGGGATTCATGGGGGCTCATGGGGAGGCCTGTGCTCACTTGGAGTAGCCGAGTTTGGCCAGCACATCGTTGCTGACATCGATCTTCGGCGAGGCGAACACGATGCTCTGGGAGGAAGCGCGGTCGAATATCACCTGATACCCCTTCTCCTCGCTAACGGCCTTGACAGCGTTGTAGACATCTTCCTGAATCGGCTTCATGAGGCTCTGGCGCTTCTTGAAGAGTTCCCCCTCGGGGCCGAAATATTTGTAGCGGAGCGAGGTGACAGCCTCCTCCTTGGCCACTATCTCTTCCTCGCGCTGCTTCTTCTGGTCGTCGGTGAGGAAGACCATCTCAGCCTGATAGTTGTTGAACATGGTCTCGGCCTCCTTCTGGAGTTCGGTGACCTCCCTCTCCCAGCGCTGCGACACCTGGTTGAGCTGCTCGTTGGCCATCTCGTAGCTCGGGACATTGCGGAGTATATAGTCCATGTCGACAAGCGCGAACTTCTGGGCATACGCGCATGCCACTGCCATAACCGCGAGCGCGAGCGTTATCATCATTTTTTTCATAACATTCAAATTTAAAGGTTGACTTATACTATCTAAGACAAATTTTCCCCCTTAAAGTTTAACATTTCCACATTTTCCCCAAAATCCCCCCCACAACCTAAAGCCTAAAGCCTAAAATTCCCCGGGGGGAATTTGAATTAGAACTCCTGTCCGAGCACAAAGTGCAGGTTGCCGCCGCCGCGGCGTCCCCATACCTTGTCGAAACCGTAGCCCCAGTCAATGCCGAGGAAGCCGAGCATGGAGAGGTAGAGACGTATGCCGACGCCTGCGGAGCGTTTCAGATTGAACGGCGCGAACTTGCTGATATCGGTCCAGGCGTTGCCGGCCTCGGCAAAGGCGAGAGCGAAGATCGTGGTGTTGGGCTGGAGCATGAAGGGGAAGCGGAGCTCGAAGGTGTACTTCGCATAGGCGTAAGCCTCGTAGTTGAAGGGAGTGAACTGACCGTTCTCATAGCCACGCATACCGATGGTCTCGGTGGCGTAGGTATAGTTGCCCGTCATGCCGTCGCCGCCGAAATAGAAAGTCTCGAAAGGCGACTTCACGTATTTGTTGTAGCTGCCGAGCAGCGCGAAGTCGGCGCGCGTCATCAGCACCAGGGTCCAGCTTCCGTCAGGGTCGGTGAGCGGAGTGAAGGTCTTGCTGGCAAACTTCAGTTTCCAGTATTCTATCCACTTGTAGAGCTCGGCCTGCGACTTGGCGTCGTAGAGGCGGTCGGCCTTGTAGGCGAGTTCCTTCCAGTCATGCCCCTTGCGCATCTTCGTCCAGGGGGGAGTCACCTGCAGCGAGAGGGCGAAATTGGAGCCGCGGCGCGGATAGATGGGGTTGTCGACTGTGTTGCGGCTCAGCGTCAGACCGAGCACCACCGAGTTGGCCGAACCGGACTGCATGAAGCGCAGATAGTCCCAGTTCTTCAGATAATACCAGCGGTAGGCGAGCGAGACCTGGAACTGGAAGAGATCGTCGGGCCATTTCAGGCGCGTGCCGTAGGCCACGCTCACGCCGGCGAGCTGGAGCACCTTGTTGGGGTCGTACGCATTCTGGTAGGCATACTGTCCGTAGTTGGTGCCGTAGCTTCCGTAGCCGTAATAATTGTAGTAGTTATTGTAGGAGTTGTAATAGCTTTCGTTGTAGAACCGGCTGTTGACACCCGTGGAGCGGCTGTAGTCTACCGAGAAGGAGAACGAGTTGGGGCGCTTGCCGCCGAGCCAGGGGTCGAAGAAACTGATGTTGTAGCTCTGGTAGTACTTGGCGTTGGTCTGCGCCGAGATAGAGAAAGTCTGTCCGTCGCCGCGGGGGATTATGCCGCGGTAGGTCGACGGGTTGAAGAGATTCTTTATCGAGAAGTTGGAGAAAGAGAGAGCCACCTGGCCGGTGACACCGGTCTGTCCCCAGCCGAGCGAGAGCTGCACCTTGTCGTTGGCCTTCTGCTCGAGGTCGAAGATGATGTCGACGGTGCCGTCGGCGTCGTTGGGCTGCGGATTGATACCCATGGTCTCCGGATCGAAATGTCCGGAAGCGGCGATCTCGCGCGCGGAGTTCATGAGCTCGCGTTTCGAGAAGAGGTCGCCCGGCTTCACGCGGAGTTCGCGGCGTATCACCTTCTCATAGAGCTGGTCGTTGCCGTTGATCACCACCTTGTTGATTTTCGCGGGCTGACCCTCGAATATACGCATCTGCAGCGAGATGCTGTCGCCCGAGACGTTCTGCTCGATCGGCACGAGCTGGAAGAAGAGGTAGCCGTTGTCGAGATAGAGGTTCGACACCGCGTCGTCGTCTTCGGTGGTGCGCTTGTTGAGGCGCTTCTGGTTGTAGACGTCGCCGGGATACATACCGAGCACCTGATTCAGCACATCCGTCGGATAGACTGTATTGCCGACCCAGTTTATATCCTTTATATAATAGCGGTCGCCCTCGTCGACGGTGATGTAGATGTCGATTTCCTTATCGTCGTATTTCACTATTGAGTCGCTCACGATCTCAGCGTCGCGGTAGCCGAGCTCATTGTATTTGTCGATGATGCGGATCTTGTCGTCGGCATAGTCGGTGTCGATAAATTTCTTCTGCTTGAAGAGATTGAGGATGTCATGGTTCTCATTGGTCTTCTTCATCGCGTTCTTGAACTTGCGGTCGGAAAGCACATGGTTGCCGTTGACATAGATCTTATGCACCTTCACCTTGTTCTGACGGTCTACGTTGACCGTGAGGAAATCATAGTTTTCCTGCGAGAGGTCGGGCTGCTGGGTGGAGGTGACGATCACATTCTTGAAACCCTTGCCCTCGTAATATTTCTGCACCACCTGGCGGATACGCTGCACGATGTTGGGAGTGAGCTGCTGCCCTTTCTCCACGCCGAGACGCTCGAGAAGGTCCTTGCGCTCGCCGCCCTTCACGCCGGTGAACCTGATCTCCGACATACGCGGCTGCTCCTTCAGGGCGATCTCGAGCCATGCCTTGTCGCCCACCACCTTGTCAAGCTTTATCTCCACCTGCGAGTAAAGGCCCTGCTTGTAGAAGCGCTTCACGGCCGTGGTGATGGCGTCGCCCGGGATTTCAATCTTCTCACCCACCGAAAGGCCGGAGTATCCGATCACCACATAATCTTCCTGATTGGAGACACCCGACACCTTTATGTCCGCTATTTCGTAGATCTTGGGTATCGGTGAGTATATTATGTCGGGGGCATAGACGGTATCTGTGGCCGCGGACTGGGCTGCGGCGTCAAACGCCGGGAGAGCGGCCACCATCAAGGCAATCACAGGCCATATTTTCTTGAGCAAAGTCATATTCGGTTGTCAGTTGTCTGTTTATGTCGTTTATCGTGGATATCACTGTTCATTATTGTCTTCCGCCACCTGCTCGGAAGTCTTGCCGAAGCGGCGTTCCCTCTGCTGATAGTCGAGCAGCGCCTTGGCATACTCCACCTTTGAGAAGTCGGGCCAGAGCACGGGGGTGAAATAAAGTTCGCTGTATGCTATCTGCCACAGGAGATAGTTGCTGATGCGCTCCTCGCCTCCGGTGCGGATTAGGAGATCGGGGTCGGGCATTCCCGCCGTGGCGAGATGCCCGGCAAACATAGCCTCGTCGATATCCTCCGGATTGAGCGAACCCGCCGCGGCCTCGCGTGCGAGACGGCGCGCGGCCTCCGCTATCTCCCACCGGGAGGAATAGCTGATGCAGATGTTGAGCTGCAGGCCTGTGCAGTGCGCGGTCTTGTCGCGGGAGTCGTAGAGTTCCTTGCGCGGACCCTCGGGCACCCTTTCGATGTCGCCGAGAAGATTGATGCGCACATTGTTCTGAAGCAATTCGGGAAGCTCGCGGGCGATGGCCCAGCCGATGAGGGTCATGAGCGTGTCCACCTCCTGGCGCGGACGGTTCCAGTTCTCTGTGCTGAAGGCGTAGAGCGTCAGGTAAGACATGCCGAGGTCGGACGAGAGCGCCGTCACGTTGTGCACGCTGTTGATCCCCTCGTAGTGGCCGTCGCTGCGCACCTTGCTGCGCGACTTCGCCCACCGGCCGTTGCCGTCCATGATCATTGCCACATGACGCGGGATGCGTGTCATGTCGAGTTTTCCCAATATATCTTCAAGTGTTTCCATTTCGGAGTCGTTTTATTCTTTGTAGTTGCAGGTGGCGCATCGCTTGGAGAACTCGTAGCTGAGCGTCACCGATAATGTGGAGTACCAGTCGGTGTTCTTGGCAAACCCCGATTTTATCAGGTGCGGGTCGGAGAGGTCACTGCCGTCGAGGCGGTCGGCGAAGGTCTTTTTCATCAGAAACTCCAGCCCGACATTCAGTCTTTGCGTGAGCTTGAACTTCGCGCCCACACCGAAAGGGAGAGTGAACGCCGCCCCGAGATAGCCGCCCGACGTCCACATCGTGACGCCCGCCCCCGCCGTGATGTAGGGGGTGAAGCGCTTCAGGTTGCGGTATTTCTCCCCTATGCCGTAGTTCAGGAAGTTGAACTCGAACATCTCGCTCAGTTCGTAGAACGTGGTCTTGAACTGAAAGTGGGCGGCATCGGGAAGCACATCGGTCATGTCGCGCGTGTCGCCCGATAGGGTGCCGATGTAGAGTCCTGTCTTGAAAGCGATGCGCGGGCTGCGCAGATACCTGAAGAGCAGCATCGCGTCGAATCCGGGATGCGACCAGAGGTTTGACATGTTGGCATCGCCGAGATACCCGGTCATTCCGAATCCGCCGCCGGCGTCAAACCGGTAGTCCTCCTGCGCCTTCGCCCGCGACGGGACCAGACACAGGACCAGGATCAGGAGAGCGGCTGCGGCGAATCGCTTCATCACGGTCAGAATTGCGGAATGAAAGTCAAGCGGTTGAGCACGCCGCGCCATATCTCGTCGTTGAGAACGGACCGCCCGGTCTCACCACCGAATATATATATATACGGGCAATCCCAGTACACTTCGTAGTCTTCCACCTCATACTTCACGCGAGCCATGGGAGCCATGCGCCGGGGCGCCTTCGTCAGCCAGTTGTCTTCGAGCGAACCCTTCTTCGGCCACTCCACCATCAGAGCGTCCAGGCCGCGGAGTCCGGGGAAATAGTCGGGAAGCTGCATCTGGGTGTCGGCCGCATACCAGTTAACGCCGTTGTCATACGAGACGTATATGGTGCGGTTGTCTTTGCCGTCCTCCATCATGCCGCCGATGAGCATCCATACGGAAAACTCTGTCTGCACGAGCGAGGACGATGTCTTGCGGTAGACGAAATAAGGCACGATCGCGGCGCCGTCCAGCTTAGGCACCATTCCCTGCGAGAGCACTTCCCAATGGTCGCCGTCGAAGCCCCAGGTCTTCTCGGTCAGGGTGCCGTCGGCGAGTCTGCCGCCGGTCATGAAGCCGATGGGGAGTGTGGTCCAGCGGTTGCTGAACTGCACGAAGTCGCTGTATCCGCCGAGCGGGAAATCCTTGGCCACGGGCTGCTCCTCTATGCCGGAAGATGCGGGCCATGAGGTATGCACGAGTTTGCCGCCGTCGTTGCGCATGCCGAGCAATGCGTCGCCATATGTGCCGATGATCGCTGTCCAGACTATGCCGGTGTTGTCCCAGACCACACCGTCGGCCGAGGTGTGGAGCACGCCGCCGCTGTCGAGGATGCAGAGCTGCCGCGGCATGGCGCGCAGCGAGCGCACGTCGGGAATGAAGCCGAACTGCGGCTGCCTGATTTCCCAGAGGGGTGCGAGCAGATCGCTGGCGACAGCGAGGGTGTAGCTGCCGTCGGCTTCCTCAATGAGGCTGTATGCGGTGCCTCCATAGGCCACTGTCTTCTGCGTTTTCGGATTTCCGAGGCGCGAGGGCAGCGGCTTTACTGCAAGGCGGTCCCACATGAGGGAGTCGGGCTGCACGGTGTGCACGTTTACCTTTATCACATAGTTGCGTTCGGTGGTCTTGTCTTCGGCCTTCACTGTCAGTTTCACGGGATCGGTGAAATTGATGGAGTCGCTCGGATTCTTGAGATAATCCACCACCACCTCTTTCCCAGCCACCTTGTGGGTGAGGGTGACTTCCGAAGCGGATGAGGTATGGCTTATCACGGGCACGAGTTTCTTGACGTCGGTGCCCACGGGGAGCGAGTCGGCGTTGAAGATGACGCCGCGGCTGAGGTCGATTGAGAAGAACACCGAGTCGAGTTTGAGTTTGGTGTCCTTCGCCTTCACTTTAAACTGAGTGACGGCGGCCGCCGACGAGGGCATGTAGGTTTCCTCGGTGGAGGATTCGGTCTTCTTATTGCACGAAGTCGTGACGCCGGCAAGCGTGACGAGACACGCCAGCATGGCCGAACTTACTATGGATGAGATTCTTAATTTCACTTATATTCAGATTTTGCGCTATCGCGTGTTGTTTCAAATTGCAAATTTAACATTATTTGCCAAATAAAGCGGCACGAAGAGCCAACTTTTTTGATGAAGAGGTAGCGATTCTCCTATTTTTTAACAACTTTTAAATCCTGTCTCTTATACACATCTCCGAGC